>CAZOQY010000280.1:0-413 GCA_964581835.1 uncultured Streptomycetaceae bacterium
GGGCTGGAAGGGGCTCATCAACGATCCCAGGCTCGACGGCAGCTTCCGCATCAACGAGGGCCTGCGCATCGCCCGCGAGTTGCTGCTCGATCTCAACGAGTCCGGCATGCCGGTCGGCTGCGAGTACCTCGACATGATCACGCCGCAGTACATCGCGGACCTGGTGGCGTGGGGCGCGATCGGCGCGCGCACCACCGAATCGCAGATCCACCGCGAGCTCGCCTCCGGCCTGTCGTGCCCGGTCGGCTTCAAGAACGGCACCGACGGCAGCGTCAAGATCGCGGTGGACGCGATCCGCGCGGCGAGCGCGCCGCATCATTTCCTGTCGGTCACCAAGGCCGGCCACAGCGCGATCGTCTCGACCGCCGGCAACGAGGACTGCCACATCATCCTGCGCGGCGGCTCGAAGCCCA
>CAZOQY010000280.1:423-4471 GCA_964581835.1 uncultured Streptomycetaceae bacterium
CGAAGGTCCACAGCTCGCGCTCGACTTCGATATTGCGCGGCGGCTCGAAGCCCAACTACGACGCGGCGAGCGTGGACGCCGCTGCCAAGGCGCTGGCGGAAGCCGGCGTGCCGGCGCGGCTCATGATCGATTTCAGCCACGGCAATTCGAGCAAGAAGCCGGAGAAGCAGGTGGACGTGGGCCTGGACGTGGCGGGCCAGCTCACCGGGGGCGAGGGGCGCATCTTCGGCGTGATGCTGGAGAGCCACCTCAAGGCGGGACGGCAGGACCTGGTGCCCGGCAAGGACCTGGTTTACGGCATGAGCATCACCGACGGCTGCATCGGCTGGGAAGACAGCCGCAAGGTGCTTGCCGCGCTGGCGGACGGCGTGCGCCAGCGGCGGGCCAGGGCCGGAATGGCCGAATAAAAACGACGGCCGGCGATTGCCGGCCGGTGCCGGTATAGTGTGCCGGGTCGCAGTGGCGGATCACAGGGGACGGGCGGCAACATGGCAATGGGCGTCGAAGCGGAAGCCGGGCAGGCCCACCTCCAGCACCTGGAGCGGGTCGGCAAGGGCGCGGCCATCGCCGACGTCATCTTCGGCCTGGTCGGCCGCTCGCAGTTCTTCGCCGAGTTCTCGCGCGAGGACATCTCGGTGCTGGCCGGCTACATGAACGTCTACCGCGCGCAGGCGGGCGAAACCATCATCCGCGAGAACGACGGCGGCGATTTCATGCTGCTCATCATCGAGGGCGCGGTCGACATATTCAAGAAGGGCGTGCGCGAAGAACAGCAGCACATGACCAACGTCGGCCCCGGCATGACGCTGGGCGAGATGTCCATGATCGACGGCGAGCCGCGCTTCGCCACCTGCGTCGCGACCGAGCCCACCGCGTTCGCCGTGCTCCACCGCGACGACATGGCGAAGATCATCCTCGACCATCCCAGCCTCGGCTCGAAGATCCTGGTGAAGCTCGTATCCATGCTCTCGGCGCGGCTGCGCCAGACCAGCGCGCGGCTGCTGCAGTACATGGAGCGAGGCGTCGTCTGAAGTCTCGGAGGCGTGACTCGTGACCGGTGATCCGTGACCGGTTTGGAGCGGCCGAAAGTTTCCCCTGGTTTGCGCATGCTGCCGTACTCGCCGCGCGTTGAATGGCGTGCAAGGCGTCCATTCGAACGCGCGGAGTCAAACCGGAGCGCAGCGTCCGGATTTGACGGTAGTTTATCGGCGGTTGCCGTTTTTCTCCTCGTGTCGCTGTTGATTCCGATAGCCGGCGCGCAGCCGGTTTCGGTCGCCGACGATCGCGGCAAGACCGTTTCCCTTGCGCGGCCGGCGCAGCGCATCGTGACGCTGGCGCCCAGCCTGACGGAACTGGTGGTCGCCGCGGGCGCGGGCAGCCGGCTCGTCGGCGTCGCCCGCCTGAGCAGGTTGCCTCCGGAAACGCGCGACGTTCTTCTCGTGGGCGACGCGGTGCGCGTCGACTTCGAGCGCATCGTCCTGCTGAAGCCCGACCTGGTGCTCGCCTGGCGCAGCGGAAATTCCGCCGCCGACGTCGAGCGGATCGAGGGGCTGGGCCTGCCGGTCTGGGTGAGCGAGCCGCGCCGGCTCGCCGACGTCCCGCGTCACCTGCGCGCGCTCGGCGCCCTGGCGGGAACCGCCGCGGCCGCGGAAAGATCGGCGGCGGCTTTCGAGAAGGACATCGAAGCGCTGCGCCGGCGCCATGCATCCGCGCGCAAGGTGCGCGTCTTCTACGAGATCTGGGGGAAGCCGCTGATGACCGTGAGCGGCGCGCATCTCATCAGCGACGTGATCGCGCTGTGCGGCGGCGAGAACGTTTTTGCGGACGTTACGCAGCTCACGCCGACGGTCTCGCTCGAGGCGGTGATCGCGGCGAAACCCGAAGCGGTGCTGGGCGGCGGCTCGGCGGGCGGGGAGAAGGCGTTCGCCGCGGCGAGACAGTCCTTGCCGCCGCCGCTACGGGGCCTGCCGGCGTTCTATATCGACCCGGACGGTATCCAGCAGGCGACGCCGCGAATTGTCGAGGGGGTAAAGGCGGTGTGCGCGGCGCTGGAAGACGTAAGACGGAACCGCGGAGGCGCGGAGAGAAACAAATTCAATTGAACCGCCAAGCCGCCAAGAGAATCAAAACGACAATAATCGAACCACCACGCCTGCCTTCACTCGACGTATTCGAGCGGTCTGACCGTGCGCCCGCTCACGGAAACGATGAAGGCGCCCTCGGGATGCGACTCGTCCGCGAAGCCGTAGATGAGTTCGGCATGGCCGTCCGGATGCAGGCCTACGCCTTGCAGCACCAGCCTGGCCCAGAGATCGGGCGAACTGCCGAAGGCCGGCCCGTTGCTTACCTTGGCGGCAGTCCAGAGCCGGAACAGTGCGTCCTGGAGGGCGGAGCGCAGGCCCGGGTAGCTGCGGGTAAGCACTTCGAAAGCCTTGCGATCGGATTGTGAAGGCGCCTCGCCTTTGCGATGCACGGTCAGCGCGAAAGGGGTGGGCGTATGAGTCCAGCTGGTCTGGCCGGACCAGTAACCGTCCGCCAGCGCAAGGCGGCCGAGAACCGGATCTTCCAGCGTGCCGGGCAGGCCGCCAAGGATGCGACGCAGCAGGTTCACAGCATTAACGTGCTCAGTCGGCGACGGGCCAGCACGTTGCCCAACGTGACTGCTGGTGGCGCGTCCGCTGGACCGTGGGGTTGGGCTTCACGGTTTGTTTACACGGGATGTGCTGTGAGTCGGACACCCAGTGCCCGAGCAACCTTTAGCACGGTGTCAAAGCGTGGCTTTGCCCCAGGCGCGAGCGCTTTGTAGAGACTTTCTCTCCCGAGACCTGCTTCTTTGGCCACCTGCGCCATGCCGCGAGCGCGCGCAACATCGCCGAGCGCCATAAGCAGGAGGTCGGGGTCTTCAGTCTCTAGAACCGCTGTCATGTATTCCGCGACCGCGGCGTCATCAGTCAGGTACCGTGCTGCATCGAAGGGGACCAGCTTCGAGTGGGGCTTGATCTTGCTCATAATGTTGGCTCCAATTCCTTGAGGATCTGCAGCGCTCGCTTGATGTCACGTGCCTGTGACGATTTGTCACCGCCGGCGAGCATGACGATCAGGATGTTTCCTCGGCGAGTGAAGTAAAGACGATACCCGGGACCGAAATTCACCCGCATTTCGGATATCTTGCCGCCGATGGCCTTCCAGTCGCCAAGATTCCCGGCTTCGGCCATGCGCAGCCGTGCAGCAATACGAACTTGAGCTTTTTGATCTCGAAGCCCGTCAAGCCACGCCTGGAACTCCTGCGTCAGGCGAACCGAGAACACTTTCGCAGTGTATCCAATTGGATACGATTGTCAAGCCCGAAGACGTTCCCCGTGTGGAACCCAACGTCCGCGTTTTGCCGCGCCGCATGCGCAACGTAGCGAGCTGGAGGCGTCGGTCAACAACGCACTGTTAGATGGCACGTTAGGGAACAATGCCGCAGTCCTCCTCTTTACCTTCATGGCGCCATCCCACGATCTTTCGATTCTGTGGAGTTATCTCAAAGAATGTTGGACATCGACCTCCGCGCCCGCGCCTATACTCCTGCTCTATGTTTCCATTAGGAAGTTGTCGCTGCGCGACGCGCCAGTCCGAATAGCGTTGGGTGTACGAAGCGGGATCGTCGACCGACCTTCCGACTTGTAGCTGCATCCAAGAGGTGTAATTCTCGTATGCGCGCCCGCTAGTGCAGCCGGTTGATAATACCGCCAGCAAAAAAGCGAGGAGTGCAAAAATGCGTGCCATCTAACTTCCAATGGTTGGCAAAAGTGCCAAATAACATTGGACGGCCGATGCGGTGAATCTGTCAATCCTGAACTGAATCAAAGCATTGCACTCGTGCTGTCTGGCTATGCCTGATGCATATACGGCAACTTTGGGGTCAACTGCCTGATTGGTGAGGATTTTTTCGTGAGGCAGGCAGATGGTTGTCTGCGGAGCCGTTCCATCGGTGTGTATCGGCGTCCATCGGCGGCTCGGGTTGGTTTTATTGATCTTGATTGAATCTTGTTAATCCTGTTAA
>CAZOQY010000281.1:0-4470 GCA_964581835.1 uncultured Streptomycetaceae bacterium
CGAAGGCACCACCGGCATCCAGGCCAACGACCTCGTCGGCCGCAAGGTCGGCTTCGAAAAGGGCGCGACCGCGCTCGCGGTCGTTTCGGCCATGCGGGAAATTGACGCGCGGCTGGCGGCGGCGGAAGAGCCACTGGCGTCGGTGCGCGCCAATTTCCAGGAAGCCGTCGATCAGCTCGAAGCGGCCACCCGGTGGATCGTGGAGACGTTCCCGAAGAACCCCAGGGCGGTGGCGGGAGTGTCGGTGCCGTACCTCAAGCTCTTCGGCACGGTGGCGGGCGGCTGGATGATGGCGCGCGCGGCGCTGGTCGCGCGGGAGAAGCTCGCGCAGCCGGATGCGGACTGCGATTTCCTGGAGGCGAAGCTCGCCACGGCGCGCTTCTACGTCGAGCACGAGCTGCCCAGGGCCGCGACCCTTGCGCGCGAGATCACCCGCGGCGCGGGCAGCGTGCTCGCGCTCGCGCCCGACAAGTTCTGAGCCGTCGAATCACGACTCACGAATCACGATTCACGCCTTTGAGGGGAAACGCATGGCATGGACATTATTGATCGTCGCCGGCCTGTTCGAGGTGGGCTGGGCGATCGGGCTCAAGTACACCGAGGGTTTCACCCGGCTGTGGCCGAGCCTGTGGACGGCCACTGCGATGGCGATCAGCGTCTACCTGCTCGCCCTGGCGCTGAAGACGATACCCGTCGGCACCGGCTACGCGGTGTGGACCGGGGTCGGCGCCGTCGGCACCGCGATCCTGGGCATCGTGCTGCTGGGCGACCCGGCGACCTGGCCGCGGATCGCCTGCATCGGCCTCATCGTCGCCGGCATCGCGGGTTTGAAGTTTGTCAGTTAAAGGTCATTAGCCACAGAGATCACAGAGAACACAGAGAAACGACGCGAAAACCGTAGTTATTTTGTTTTTGATTCCCTCTGTGCCCTCTGTGCTCTCTGTGGCTGCTTTTCAGATTATTAATGGGAGTGAGGTTTAAATGAGCTTACCCAGTCAATTGATCAATCCAGTCGCCGAGCGCCTGCGCAAGGGCGACATCGCGTTGAACCTCATGATCCGCCACGCGCGCACGGTGGACATCGCGCTGGCCGCGAGGACCTGCGGCTTCGACGGGCTGTTCTTCGACCTGCAGCACGGCGTGATCCCGGAGTTCGAGATATCACAGATGGCGGTCGCGGCGATGAACATGGGTGTCGCGCCGCTGGTGCGCGTGCCGGAGAAGGATTACGCCGCCGCGCTGCGCCTGCTCGACAACGGCGCCATGGGCATCATCATGCCGGAGGTGACCACGGTCGAGGACGCGAAGAATTCGGTCGCGGCGTGCAAGTATCCCCCGGTCGGCAACCGCGGCGCGTTCGGCGGCTGGGCCAATTTCGCCTACCGGGCGGTGCCGGCGGCGGAGGCGCGCATGGCGATGAACGACGCGACGCTGCTGATCCTGATGATCGAGAGCAAGGCCGCGCTCGACAACATCGAAGGCATCGCCGCGGTGCCGGGTGTGGACGTGATCCACATCGGCACCAACGATCTTTCGACCGACCTCGGGCACCCGGGCCAGCTCGCGCACCCGGACGTCCTGGCCGCGGTCGCGCGCGTGGTGAAGGCGTGCAAGGCCAACGGCAAGTACGCCGGCGTCGGCGGGCTGACCGGCGGCGACGCGGTGAAGGCGCTGCCCGAGGTGATCAAGCTCGGCGCGCAGTTCATTACTTCCGCGAGCGAATGGAACCTGATGATGTCGGCGGGAATCGAACGCGTGAAGGCGCTGCGCGCCTTGAAGCCGTAAACGGCGGTTCAAGTTACAAGGTACAAGTTACAAGGGTTGAGTCGTTGACCCTTCCTTGTACCTTGCAGCTTGAAACTTGTAACTGTCCTAGAGGCTCGCCCGGATGCTGCCTTTCGGCAGTGAGGGCGGCTGTTGTTGCTGCCCGCGCTTGACCAGCTCTTCCCACAGGCCGTTCATCGATTTCCGCAGCACGAGGTTCGAGTCGGCGTCCTGCACGAACCAGAAGCCCTTGTCGATCTCCGCCCGCAGCTCGCCCGGCGCCCACAGCACCACTCCGGCGAAGAAGCGTGCCTGCCTGGCGCCGGCCTCGATGATGCGGTCCACCGATTCGCGGTCGACCACCAGGTGCAGGTCGGGCGTGATCTGCATCGCGCCGCCGCCCGGGTTGTCGCGGCCCTGGACCAGGGCGAACAGCACTTCCATGCTGACCGGCCCGCCGAGGTAGACGGGGTCGGTCACTTTCTGCGACGGCGGGTGGTCGGGGAACAGCTTGCCCAGCGTGACCGGGGTCGGCTTGTTGACGATGAGGCCGATGTGGCGGCCGTTGGTGGTCGGCTTGGCGATCAGTATGGTGGCGCCGTAGATCCGGTCGCGCAATGCCGGCTTGGCGACGAGTATGACCGGCTCGTCGAGCGTCTCGGCCGCCTGGGTCTGCGCCGGCGCGGCCAGGACCAGCGCAGCGAAGGCGGCCAGGCAGGACGCCAGTCGGGCGAGGGGGCGGTGGGCGTTCATCTCGTTCTCCTGCTTCACAGGTTGCCTCCCCCGCATGCGTGCAGGCTTTATGTTCAAAACCATGCACTTATTATCGCGCTGCTCGCTGACGATTATCAGCATAGCAGATATCGGGCGCTGCTTCCGGGCCGCCTCAGAGCATGGCCCCCGGCTGTCCCAGCGCGTGTTCGGCGAGCTGCTGCACGACCCAGTCGTAGGCCTCGTCCACCGAGTCGGTGCGGTACATCAGCTTCACGTCGGGCGCGGAAATCATGCCGTGACGCACCAGCGCGTCGAAGTCGATCACCTGGCGCCAGTACTCGGTGCCGAACAGGACGATCGGCATCGGCTTTTTCATCTTGCGCGTCTGCACCAGCGTCAGCAGTTCGAACAACTCGTCGAGCGTGCCGAAGCCGCCGGGGAACACGATGATCGCCTTGGCCAGGTAGGAAAACCAGAACTTGCGCATGAAAAAATAGTGGAAATGCACCGACAGCTCGCGCGTGACGTAGTCGTTGCCGAACTGCTCGTTGGGGATCGAGATGGTGAGTCCCACGCTCAGGCCGCGGGCGTCGGCCGCGCCGCGGTTGGCCGCCTCCATGATGCCCGGGCCGCCGCCGGTGCAGACCACGAAGCGCCGCTCCTTCTGGTCGAGGTTCTTGGACCACTGGGTGAGCCGGAAGGCGAGCGTGCGAGCGGCCTCGTAGTAGACCGACATCGCCAGCGCCGCCCGCGCCGCTTCGGCGTCGCCGCCGCCGCTCTCGGCCTCGCGCAGGGCGGCTTCTGCGCGATCGCGCGGCAGCGTTCGCGCCGAGCCCATGAACACGATGGTGTCGTCGATGCGGTGGTGCTCGAAGCGGCTTCTCGGCTCGAGGTACTCCGCCAGGATGCGCAGCGCGCGCGCATTCTTGCTGTTGAGGAACGCCGTGTTGGCGTAGGCCTTTACGGGCCTGGTGGGTCTGTGAGCCATGGCTTGTCTCGATTCCGCCTTTCGACTTTCGCCTTCCGCCTTGATTTTCAGCGCCGCCAGTAGCCCCGCGTGAAGATGATCAGCACCGTGAACAGCTCGAGGCGGCCGACCAGCATGGCGATCGCGCACACCCAGGTCTGGAAATCGGTCAACACGGCATAGGTGGTCGAGGGGCCGACCTCGTTCAGCCCCGGGCCGGTGTTGCTGATGCAGGCGACGATCGCCGAGGCCGCGGTGGTGAGGCTCAGGCCCGACGCCGTCAGCAGCAGCGTCAGCAGCACGATCACGGCCGAGTAGGCGGCGAGAAAAGTGAGGACCGAAACCATCATCGGCGGCGGCACCACCTGCCCGCCGATCTTGATCGGGACGACCGCGCTGGGATGGCACAGGCGCACGAATTCGCGCTGGACCTGCAGGAACGCGAGCTTCATGCGGATCATCTTGACGCCGCCGCCGGTGGAGCCGGCGCTGGAGGCGAACAGGCACAGAAACAGCATCAGGCCGGGCGCGAAGATCGGCCACAGCGCGTAATCGGCGCTGGCAAAGCCGGTGGTCGTCGCGATGGAAACGACGTTGAACAGCGAGTGGCGCAGCGCGGTGGGGAAGGAGGGATAAATGTGGCGCAGCACGAGCAGGATCGCTATGACCATTGCACTGGCCAGCGTGACGCCGAGGAACCAGCCGGCCTCGGCGTCGGCGCGGTACGGTTTCACGTCCTTGCGTCTCCATGCCAGGAAATGCGTCGAAAAATTGATCCCGGCAACCAGCATGAAGACGATCGCCACGGCTTCCAGTGCCGGCGAATCGAAGTGGCCGAAGCTCGCGTCGTGCGAGGAAAAACCGCCCAGGCTGAGCGTGGCGAAACTGTGGATGACAGCATCTGCGGCATTCATTCCGAAGAGCCAGTAGGACAGCGCGCAGACCGCGGTGACCCCCACGTAGATGTACCAGAGACCGCGGGCGGTATCCTCGATGCGCGGCGTCAGGTTGACGTCCTTGAACGC
>CAZOQY010000282.1:0-4460 GCA_964581835.1 uncultured Streptomycetaceae bacterium
GCGGCTCCGACCAAGCGCGTTCCGGTGGCGGGGCGGGACCACACTCTGGGCGACGGTGACGTCGTCATCGCCGCGATCACGAGCTGCACCAACACCTCTAATCCGGAGAACATGATCGTCGCGGGCCTGCTGGCGCGCAACGCGGCTGCGCGAGGACTCATGGCGCAGCCGTGGGTGAAGACTTCGTTCGCGCCCGGCTCCAAGGCGGTGATGGAATACCTGCGGCGCGCTGAGCTTTACGCCCCGCTCGAAGCGCTCGGCTTCCAGTTGGTCGCGTTCGGCTGCACCACCTGCAACGGCAATTCCGGGCCACTCGCGCCGGAGATCGAGACCGCGGTAAAGGACGAACAACTGGTGTCGGTGGCGGTGTTGTCCGGCAACCGCAATTTCGAGGGGCGCGTGCACCCGCTCGCTCGCGCCGCCTACCTCGCTTCCCCCGCGCTCGTCGTCGCCTATGCGATCGCCGGCAGGATCACGCTTGACCTTGAAATCGAACCACTCGGCGCCGACCGTCACGGCCAGCCGGTCTTCCTGCGCGACATCTGGCCGCAGGCGGAGGACGTCGCGCGAACGCTCGCCGCCAGCGTGACCCCCGACGTTTACCGTACGAGCTTCGAGCGCCTGTTCGAGGGCGCGCCCGAGTGGCAGGCGCTGCGCGGCGAATCGAGCCCGCTGTTTCCGTGGCTCGAGGACAGCACCTTCCTGCGCAAGCCGCCGTTCTTCGACAACCTGTCGCGCACGGCCCCCGGCATCGGCCGGCTCGAAGGCCTGCGGCCGCTTGCCATCCTGGGTGACATGATCACGACAGATCACCTGTCGCCCAACAACACGATCGCCGCGGGCAGCCCCGCCGCTCGCTACCTGGCAGAGCGCGGCGTGAAGCCGGTCGATTTCCAGACCCACGGCTTCCGCCGCGGCAACCACGAAATGGCATTGCGTGGGACGTTCGCTTCCCCGCGCCTGAAGAATGCAATGGCGCCACAGGTGGAAGGCCCGTTCACAAAGCTGCAGCCGGAAGGTGCCGTTGTCCCCATCTTTGACGCCGCCCAGACATACCGCGACCGCGGCGTACCGCTCATCGTCATCGCCGGGCGCGAGTACGGCGCCGGATCGTCGCGCGACTGGGCTGCCAAGGGCCCGGCGCTGCTCGGTGTGCGCGCGGTCGCTGCCGAGAGCTTCGAGCGCATTCACCGCTCCAATCTCGTGGGCATGGGCGTGCTGCCGCTGGAACTGAAGGGCGCGCGTCGCGACGACTTGAGGCTTGACGGCACGGAGACGTTCGACATCGTTGGCCTTGGCGAAGGGTTGAAGACGCGCGCGGAACTCACGCTGCGCGTGCATCGGCCGGATGGACGCGTTGACGATGTCCCTGTCGTCTGCCGCATCGATACCGACGAGGAACTCCTGTACTACCGTCACGGCGGCATCCTGCCGTACGTGTATCGCGAACTCGTGGCACAAATTTGAAACCCTGAAAGGAAAACGCATGGATAAGGATCCCGGTCTGAAGAATATGGCATTCCCGTTCGTCCGCGTGGCGCCGCGGCCGGGAAAACCTCGAGAAACGGGGCTCACGATCGTGGCCGACCGCGGCATCGCGATGAACCGGGTGACGGACCTGATCGAGGCCGGCGGCCCGTATATCGATTTCGTGAAAGTCGCCATCGGCGCGTTTCGCCTGCAGCCGGAAGCCTTCCTCAAGCGCAAGGTCGCCGCATTGCACAAGGCCGGCATCCGCGTGTTCTTCGCGGGGGATGTTACCGAGACCGCGTTCCAACAGGGTGTCTCCGCCCAGTTCTACGCCGCGGTGAAGAAACTGGGCGCGGAAGCGGTCGAGGTGTCGAGCGCACAGGTTGCGATGTCGCTGAAGGACAAGTGCGAGTTGATTCGCATGGCGACCGGTGCCGGCCTCAAGGTGGTCGCCGAAGCGGGACAAAAGGGCATCGAGGACTGGACCTCCAGCCAGAGCTATGTTTTCAAGCAGGTCGACGCTTACCAGAAGGCGGGCGCATGGAAAGTGCTGGTGCAGGGCGAGGGTACCAGCGAAGGGGTGACCGAGTTCAAGGGGGATTTCGTGCTCAACCTGGTGTCCCGTTTCGACGCGCAAGACTTCATCTTCCAGGCGAAGGACGGCACCACGCAGGCGTGGTATGTCAACACGCTCGGCAACCAGGTCAGCCTGGACATCGACGACCACCAGGTAATCGATCTCGAACTCATGCGGCGCGGCCTGCGCAAGCGCGGCGTGTTCGGGCTGATCGGCAGCCTGTAAACAGGGGCGCAGGACGCGCCGCGTCCGGCCCGACCACAATGGAGGAAGGACCATGAAAGAAAAAGGACCGTTCTACTGTGTGCTGCAGACTGCCCTGGCGCTCATCGCGACCTGTCTCGCTCTCGGACCGGTGCATGGCCAGTCATGGCGCCCGGACAAGCCAATCGAGATCATTGCCGCTTCCGGCGCCGGCGGCAACACCGACAAGCTCGCTCGCACCATTCAGCGCATTCTCCAGGACGAGAAAATCGTGATGACGCCGCTGAACGTCGTGAACAAGACAGGCGGCAACCAGACGCTGGCGCGTGTCTACCTCAACCAGCATCCGGGCGACGGTCATTACGTGGAACTCGGCAATCCAACGCTCATCGCGAACCACGTAATGGGACTGACGCAACAGCACTACACGGATTTCACGCCGATTGCCGTGCTGCTGGACGAGTACACCGTCTTCAGCGTGCGTGCAGACGCGCCGTTCAAGTCAGGTGCCGATCTCATGCGGCATCTCGCGAAACAGCCGGACAGCCTGAGCGTCGGGCTCACTACGCGCGGTGGCGCGAACCACGTTTCGTTCATGCTGGCAGCGAGGGCGGCGGGCGTCGACGTGAAACGGATGAAGGTCGTTTCCTTCAAGTCCAACGGCGAATCCATGACCGCACTGCTGGGCGGCCATATCGATCTCGTCGCGTCGTCCGCGTCGCCGGCGTTGCCCCATCTCCAGCGGGGCTCGACCCGGATCGTCGCGATTTCGGCCCCGAGGCGAATGGGAGGCGTTCTGGCGGACGTTCCGACATGGATGGAACAGAAGATCAATGCCGTCAACTCCAACTGGCGCGCTTTCATCGGCCCGAAGGGACTGCAACCCGCGCAGGTTGCCTACTGGGAAGCCGCCGTGTCGAAACTGGGGGAGAGCGAAACGTGGAGGAAGGAGCTCGCGGCAAACTTCTGGGAACTGCAGCCGCGCACGGGGCGCGCCCTCCAGGATTTCCTCGCCGCCGAGTACAAGGAACAGAGGGAACTTCTGGGCGAAATCGGTCTCGCCAAGTAACGTTACGGGGCCGGGGAGCCGGCCGGCCTCGAATTTCACTCGCCTGGCTTTGCGGCCTACACGGCGAAGCTTTAGACTCCCGTCACTTGAGTCTGTTGAGTGATGGGAGATGCGTAGCGACACCCCCACGACCTGGAATGCCGCCCAGCTAGAGGCCGCTCGCAGGCAGTGGACCTTCGCGCTCGACGACCGCGCGCGGCGCGACCTGCTGGCGGCGCTGAGGAAAGCGCGCGACCCGGACAGGACGCTGCTCGATTACCGCCGCGAGGATTTCGAACTCGGCTCCGGCTGGCCGGTGATCGACGCGGCGTTCGGGCAGGCGAAGCGCGGGCTCGGCGTGGCGCTCATCAAGGGACTGCCGCGCGACGGGCTCGACGAAAAGGATTTCGAGCTGCTCACCTGGGGCATCGGGCTGCACGCCGGGGTGGGGCGGCCGCAGGGCAAGGCGAGCCACTACATCTCCGCCGTGCGCGATGCCGGCAACACCTACCGCAGTGGCGCCGGCCGCGGCTACAACACCAACGCGGAACTCGATTTCCATACCGACTCCGCCGACCTGGTCGTGCTCTCCTGCTACAACCGGGCGCGGGAAGGCGGCATGAGCATCACCACCAGCTCGCCCGCCGCGTTCGCGCGGATGCAGGACGAGTTTCCGCATCTCGCCGGCTGGCTGCTGCGCCCCGTTCACTTCAGCCGGCAGGGCGAGCAGGCGCCAGACGAGGAGCCGTCCTATCCCCACCCGATCTTCGACGAGCGCGACGGCAAGCTCTTCAGCAAGTGGAACTGGAACCGCGTGACCTCGGCGCAGAAGCTGGAAGGGGTGCCGAAGATCTCGGCGCCGCACCAGGAGGCGCTCGACACCTTCGACCAGGTGGTGCGCCGCCCCGACCTCGCGCACAACATGTGGCTAGAGCCCGGCGACCTGCAGATCATCAACAGCCACACGACGCTGCACTCACGCACCGACTTCCTCGACCACGACGATGCGGCGAAGAAGCGGCTGCTGTTCCGCTTGTGGCTCGCGCCCCCCGACGGCGACCGCCTGCCCGACAGCTGGCGCGTGCTCTACAAGGCCATCGAGCCCGGCACCGTCCGCGGCGGCATCATCGGCCAGGCGCACGACGAGCGCTGCAAGGCGTT
>CAZOQY010000283.1:0-4401 GCA_964581835.1 uncultured Streptomycetaceae bacterium
TGCGCCTGGATGGTGACGTCGAGCGCGGTGGTCGGCTCGTCGGCGATCAGCAGCTCCGGGTCGCAGGCGAGCGCCATCGCGATCATGACGCGCTGCTTCATGCCGCCCGAGAGCTGGAACGGGTACTCGTCCCTGCGCCGCGGCGCATCGGGTATGCGCACCGCTTCGAGCAACTCCAGCACCCGCGCATCGAGCGCCGCGCCCGCCAGGCCGGTGTGGCGCCGCAGCGCCTCCCCGATCTGTCCGGCCACGGTCATCACGGGGTTGAGCGACAACGCCGGCTCCTGGAAGATCATGCCCACGCGCGCCCCGCGCACGTCGCGCATCCCGGATTCGGGCAACCGCATCAGGTCGCGGCCGTCCAGCTCGACGGCGCCGCCGACGACGCTGCCCGCGTCCGGCAAAAGCCGCATGATCGAGAGCGCGGTCATGGACTTGCCGCAGCCCGACTCCCCCAGCAGCGCGAAGGTTTCGCCGCGGCGAACGTCGAAGGACACGCCGTCCACGGCGCGGACGACCGCGTCGCCGGTGTCCAGGAAGGTTCTAAGGTCCTTCACGCTCAGGAGAGGACGGTCACTCATTCTGACCACCTGAAGTGACGCGGTGCGGCGTGACGCGGTAATTTGTGACGCGATGCTGCGTGACGCAAAACGGCGCAAGCAAAAGCCCCCGCTTTACCGTGTCACGCTGTACCGCGTCACGCTTCATCGTGTCATGCCTCATCGCATCACGCTTTTTGGGCCGCGAGCCGGAAAGGCCGCGCGACCCGCACGCGCGGGTCGAAGGCGTCGCGCACCGCGTCCGCGAACAGGTTGGCCGACAGCACCATCAGCAGCATGAAGCAGAACGCCGCGGCGAGCGACCACCACACCATGGGATCGCGCGCCATCTCCAGGCGCGCGCCGTTGATCATGGTGCCGAAACTGATCGTCGTCGGGTCCACTCCGACGCCGACGTAGGACAGCACCGCCTCGGCCAGCACCAGCCCCGAGAAATCCATCACCACCGCGATCAGGACGATGTGCATGACGTTGGGCAGGATGTGGCGGGACAATATGCGCGCGTGGGAGACGCCGAACGCGTGCGCGGCCTGGATGTATTCCATCTCGCGCAGCTTCAGCGCCTCGCCCCGCAGGAGCCGCGCCAGCCCGGTCCAGCTGGTGATGCCGAGGATCACGCACAGGAACAACAGCCTCAAGTCGGCGCGCGCCGTCACGGTATCGAACAGGTCGGGGTGGGTCTCGATATAGACCTGCATGGTCAGCACCGCGGCGGCGATCAGCAGCACGCCCGGTATCGAGGAGAGCGTGGTGTAGAGGTACTGGATCACGTCGTCCACCCAGCCCTTGAAATAGCCCGCCATGACGCCCAGGGCGAGCGCGAACGGCAGCATCACCAGCGTGGTGAGCGTGCCGATCACGAGGCCGGTGCGGATGCTCTTCAGGGACTGGTAGAACACGTCCTGCCCGACCTTGTCCGTGCCGAACACGTGGTATTTCGCGGCCAGCGCCAGCAGCGGCGCGCCGATCGCCAGCATCACCGCCAGCGTGACCAGCACCGCGCGCCACGGCACCTCGGTCTCTCCCCGCCATACCGAGCGCCAGGCCGCATCGGTGCCCTGCGCCCCGCGCTGCGCCAGCACGGCGCACAACAGGACCGCCAGCACGATCCACGCCAGGGCGCCGGCTGCGCCGCCCAGCAGCGCCCGGCGCGCGATATCGGGAACGAGATCGGCCTCCGGGTCCCGCAGGTGCGCGCCGCCGTGCTTCAGCCGCGGGAAATCACGCACCTGCCGCCCGTCCGGCAGTTCCATCGTCTCCTTGGCGTAGAGATGGGTGGCCAGCGGCGCGGAGTAGGTCTTTTCCTTGCGCGCCCGCAGCGGAGCAGCGGCGGCGTCGAGAAGAGACAGCACCTCCACCGCGTAGATCGTCTTGCCGTCCTTGGCGCCGATCGCCAGCCGGTAGTGCAGCGAATCGGCGATGCCGATGACGACGAACAGCGACAGCACCGTGGCCGCCGCCATGCCGCTCGGGCTGCGCGCGACTTTGCGCCACGGCGCCGCCAGGTGCTCGTGGCGGCGCACGTGCAGCACGAGCGCCACGACCACCGCCAGCAGCAGGAACACCAGGGCGTCGGTCCAGAAGATGACGGGCTTGAAAGGTATCATTCGAATCGCACCCGGGGATCGACCCAGGTATACGAAATATCGGTCAGTATCAGCCCGATGATGTAGAGCACCGAGCCCAGGAAAACCATCGCGCGCACGATGGCGAAGTCCTGCGAGTTGATGGCGTCGATGGTGTAGCTGCCGAGGCCGGGGATGCCGAAGAAAGCCTCGGTGACGAGGCTGCCCATGAAGAGCAGCGGGATCACGACGACCACGCCAGTGAGGATCGGGATCATCGCGTTCTGGAGCACGTGGCGGAACAGCACGCGCGGCTCCGAGAGGCCCTTGGCGCGCGCAGTGCGCACGTAGTCCTTGCTGATCTCATCGAGGAAGATGGTGCGGTACCAGCGCGTGTTCGCGCCGATGCCGCTCACCACGCCGACGATGACGGGCAGCGCCAGGAACCGCAGCGCGTCCGCGCCGCCGTCGTAGCCGGAGATCGGCACGAGGTTCAGCAGCTTGCCGACCAGGTACTGGCCGCCGATGATGTAGAACAGCCCGGAGATGGACATCATCGCCACGCACGCCACCACGCCCCAGAAATCCACGTAGGTCGCCCGGAAGAACGCCATCAACAGGGCGAACGTGAGGTAGGCGACGAGGCCCAGGAGAAACACCGGCAGCGCGATGGCGAGGCTCGCCCACATGCGGGTGCTGATGTCGTAGCCGATGTCCCGCCCCTGGTCGGAGCGGCCGAACTCGAAGGCAAACAACTTCATCGATTTTTCGAAGAAGATGGTGTCGGTGAAGCGCCCGGCGCCCGCCGCAGCCTCGTTGTAGAGCAGCGGCCTGTCGTAACCGCGCTCCTCCTTCCACTTCTTCACCGCTTCCGGCGTCACCCGTTTCACGCCCAGGTGCACGCGCGCCATGTCGTCCGGCGAGTTGACCACGAAGAACAGCGCGAACGTGATGACGTTCACCCCGATCAGTATCGGGATGGCGTAGAGCAGGCGGCGGATGATGTAGGCGATCATGGGACAGGCCCCGCCGTGGCGCGCTCGCGGCGCCGGAACGTCACCACCGCCGGCGCCAGCGACAGCGCGAGCAGCACGATGCCGGCGCCGATCGGCCACAGCACGGGCTGGTTCCACTCCCGCTGCATCCTCGCCCTCAGCTCGGGGTCGATACGCTGATACTTGAGGCCGTTGTTGGCGATCGAATGGGGCTTGCGGTTGTGCACCCACGCGTGGGCAAGCCCGTAGTCCTTGGGAAACAGGCTCCACACCCACGGCGCATCAAAGCGCGCGACCTCGACCATGCGATCGATGATCGCCTGGCGCTCGGGGCCGTTGGCCATGCTCTTCATGCGGTCGAACAGGCGATCGAACTCGGCGTTTTCGTAATTGGAGGCGTTCTCGCCAGAGGTCTTCACCTTGCCCTGCGGGCCGTGCAGCAGGAACAGGAAATTCTCGGGGTCGGGGTAATCGGCGTTCCAGCCGAGGAAATAGAGCTGCACGTTGCCCTTGCGGATCTTGTCCTGGAACCGGTTCCAGTCGGTGGCGCGGATCGCGAGCTGCACGCCGATCTTCTCGAACTGCTTCACGTACCAGTCGAGCCGCGCCTTGGCGTCCGGGCTCGTGCCGGTGGTGTCGAGATTCACCAGCAGCGGTTGCCCGGTCTTCGCGTCGCGCCCGTCGGGATAACCCGCCTCCGCCAGCAGCTTCTTCGCGTGCTCGATGGACTTGCGGCGCGGCTGGTTGTCCACCCAGTCGTAGACGTACGGGTTGATGCCTTCCTTCCCTTCCCGGTAGCCGAAGATGCCGGGCGGGATCGGTCCTTGCGCGGCGATGCCGCGGCCATTGCGAAAGATCGAGATCATCTCCTCCTGGTCCACCGCGATCGAGATCGCGTGCCGCAGTTTCCTCTGGCGATCACCGTATCCGCCGACCACGGAATCGAGCATGTTGAAACCCAGGTAGAACGTGGTGGTGGCGATCGAGGTCTGCAGCCTGATGCCGCGCGCCTGCATGTCGTCCGACAGCGTGGCGTCGCCCTGCCCGGAGAACTGCACCGCCTGGTCGAAAGTGTCGGAACTGATGCCGGAGGCGTCGTAATAGCCCTGCAAGAACTTGTTCCAGTACGGAATCTGTTCCTTCTCGAGCGAGAACACGACCTTGTCGATGAACGGCAGGGGCTTGCCCGCGTCCTTGAGGCGCCCCGCTTCCGCGTCCCCCGGCTCGCCCTCGACGGGATAGAACTCGCCCGAGTAATGGGGATTGCGCTCGAGCACCATC
>CAZOQY010000284.1:0-4399 GCA_964581835.1 uncultured Streptomycetaceae bacterium
GGCATCGTCAACGGGGCCGGGTTCGAGCAATGGCGGGAGGAGGCAGAACGGGAAAATGCGCGCGCCCTTCATATGACGCGCGAGTACCTGATGCGGCACGCGGCCACGGACATCACCGAGGCGCAGTTCCCGGAACGCATGCAGGCCGCCGGCGCGGATCTCAAGCTCGCCTACCGCTTCGAGCCGGGACACCCGATGGACGGCGTCACCGCGACCGTGCCGCTGCACCTGCTGAACCAGCTCGAGCCGGACGACTTCGAATGGCTGGTGCCCGGCATGATCCGGGAAAAAGTCGCCGCGCTCTTCAAGGCACTACCGAAAACATATCGGCGCCACCTGGTTCCTCCGACCCAGCACGTAACGGCGTTTCTGACAGAGCACGGGCAACGGGTCACGGGTCACGAGTCACGAGAAGCGAGCAACGAGCAACGATTCACTCTTTCCAAGTCAGTGCTGCGCTACGCCCACCGGGCGGCCGGGGAACCCGTTCCGTCCGATGCGCTGGACGGCGCCGACCTGCCGGCGCACCTGCGGATGAATTTCCGGGTGATCGACGAGGCGGGGCGGGAGCTGGCGGCGGGACGCGACCTCGCGAAGCTGAAGACCGAGCTGGGCCAGGCGGCGCAGTTGACGTTTGCCGCCGCCGAGCCGGGCATCGAGAAGACCGGCATCAAGGCCTGGGATTTCGGCGAGCTGCCGGCGACGATCGCGTTCACGCGCGGCGGGCGCAAGCTCACCGGCTACCCGGCGCTGGCGGACGAGGGCGACAGCGTTTCCATCAAACTGTTCGACACGCAGGTGGCGGCCGACGCGTCCATGCGCGGCGGGGTGGTGCGGTTGATCGCGTTGGCGCTGAAGGAGCAGATGCGCCAGCTGGAAAAGAGCCTGCCGGGCATCACGCCGGCGGCGCTGCACCTGCGCACGCTGATGTCGGCCGACGAACTGAAGAACGACGTGCTGGCGGCCATCACCGACCGGGCGTTCGTCGGCGAGGACCCGCTGCCGCGCAACGCGAAGGAGTTCGAGAACCTCAAGCAGCGGGCGAAAACGCGCCTGCCGGTGGTGCGCGACGCGGCGTCCCGGCTGATCGTTGCTATCGCCGAGGAATGGCAGCGCGCGCAGGCGCGCATGGGCACGGCGGCGAAGGCGGCGCCGCAGGCGGTCGCCGACATCCGCGCCCAGGTCAGTCGCCTCGTCTACAAGGGCTTCCTGCGCGCCACGCCGTGGGAGCGCCTGAACGACCTGCCGCGCTACCTCAAGGCGACGCAGATGCGGCTGGACAAGTACCCGCGCTATTTCGAGCGCGACGCCGAGCATGCCGGCAAGGTCGGCGCGATCTGGAAGCGCTACGAGGAACGGGCGATCAAGCTGAAAAAGGCGGGGGAGAGCGACCCGCGGCTGGAGGATTACCGCTGGCGGATCGAGGAATTGCGGGTGTCGCTGTACGCGCAGGAACTCAAGACCCCGTATCCGGTTTCGTACAAGCGACTCGACAAGCTCTGGTCCGAGATCGTCCGCTAGGCCGGAATGACGATGACAATGGGCCCGCTCTCAATGCCCTCGTCCGGTCCCGGGCAGCCAGCCTACCGGCCGGACGTCGACGGCTTGCGCGCAATCGCCGTTCTCTCGGTCGTGGGATTCCATGCGTTTCCCGCCGCGATTCCCGGCGGATTCACCGGCGTCGACGTGTTCTTCGTGATTTCCGGCTTCCTGATCACGGGCCTGATTCGTTCCGGGCTCGCGCAGGGCCGGTTCAGCTTCATCGAGTTCTACGGCCGTCGCATCCGGCGCCTGTTTCCGGCGCTGCTGCTGATACTCGTCACGGGCGGCGTGCTGGGCTGGTTCACGCTGACGCCGGACGAATACAGGCAACTGGGCAAGCACGTCGCCGGCGGCGCCGGCTTCGTTTCCAATCTCGTGCTGTGGGACGAAGGCGGTTATTTCGACAGCGCCGCGAGCTCGAAGCCGTTGCTGCATCTGTGGTCGCTGGGCATCGAAGAGCAGTTCTATATCGCCTGGCCGCTGTTCCTGTGGATGGCGTGGAAGCTGCGCTGGAAACTGCTGGCCGTCACCGTCGTGGTCGGCATCGTTTCGTTCCTGCTGAACGTCGCGATATCCGGCATCGACGCGACGGAGGCGTTCTATTCCCCGCTCTGCAGGGTCTGGGAACTGATGGCGGGCGCGGCCCTGGCGTTGACCGGTCCCGGCGGCAATGGAGTTGCAAGTAACCCGCCGGGCCGTCATTCCGCCCCTGCGCTGCGCGACGCGGGCGCCGTTGCGGGCGCCGTGCTGATGTTCTCGGGATTTTTTCTGATAACCGATGACAAGTCGTACCCGGGCTGGTGGGCGATCGTTCCCGTGCTGGGGACGCTGTTGATCGTTTCCGCCGGCGCGCAGGCGTGGCCGAACAGGACGATCCTGTCGAACCGCGTGCTGGTCTGGTTCGGGCTGATCAGCTATCCACTCTATCTCTGGCACTGGCTGCTGCTGTCGTTCGCGCGTCTGATCGAGTACGCCGAAATCCCGGCGTCGGCGCGCCTCCTGCTGGTGCTGGTTTCCATCGTGCTGGCGTGGCTGACGTATCGCCTGGTCGAGAAGCCGGTGCGGTACGGGCGGCACGGCAAGGCCAAGGCGATCGCGCTGGCGGCGCTGATGGCGGCGGTCGGCTGCGCCGGCTACTACACCTGGGCGCGGGACGGTTTCCCGTTCCGCTATCAGGAGCGCGCGGCTTTCCTCGAGCACTTCGACATCAGTCCGCCGGAATTCCGTTACCTGAAGAACGTGCTGGCCGTGTCGGAA
Organism: uncultured Streptomycetaceae bacterium; assembly: GCA_964581835.1. Taxonomy (GTDB): domain Bacteria; phylum Pseudomonadota; class Gammaproteobacteria; order Burkholderiales; family SG8-41; genus SG8-41. The sequence continues at coordinate 2,800 of CAZOQY010000284.1, forward strand.
ACCTATCGCTACGAGTGCGATTTCTGGGACGCCGACCGGTACTTCGCGGGACGGCAGACGCCGGCGCCCAAGGCCGCCATTGCCCGGAGTTGCCACGAACGGGACCGCAAGATCGGGAATGCCGTTTTCATCTGGGGCGATTCCCACGCCCAGGCGCTGTATCACGGGCTGAAGAGCCATCTGCCGCCGGACTGGCAGATACTGCAGGTGGCCACGTCCGGCTGCCTGCCGGGAGTCGATTCGGGGCAGCCGTCGAAAACGGATCGCTGCGCCCAGTCCAACTGGTTCGCGGTGAAGGCCATCGGGGAGGCGAGGCCCGACGTGGTCGTTCTTGCCCAGAGCATCGGGCACAACCTCGAGGCCTATGCCGGGATAGCGTCCAGATTGACGGGCCTTGGCGTGCGCAAGGTGATCCTGGTCGGCCCCAGCCCCCGCTGGGTGACCGATCTGCCCAAGATCGTCGCGAACCGGCTGTGGCCCGACACGCCGCAGAGAACCTACGTGGGCATCGATCGGCAGCATCTCGAAAAGAACCGCGCGCTCGCCCGCGGCTTCAGGCCTTCCGGCTCGGCCGCGTTCGTCAATCTGATGGAACTCCTGTGCAACGAGGAGGGCTGCCTGGTCTATATCGGGGGCGACCGGAAGGCCGGTATCACCACTTACGACAAGTCACACCTGACTCCCGTCGCGTCCGACTATGTGGCCAGGCACTTGCTGGTCGGGCAGATCGTCGGCGTGACGCCGGTCCGGTAGGAAGCGCGGTGCCTGGAACGGCGTTGCAGATAAGGCGTCTCAGTTACTACGTCTCAGATAAGGCGTCTCAGATAAGGCGTCTCAGATAAGGCGTCTCAGATAAGGCGTCTCAGATGAATCGTCTCAGGTGAGGCGTCTCAGGTACTACGTCTCAGATAAGGCGTCTCAGGTACGGCGTCTCAGGTGCCTTAGTGCCTTGCGTCACCCGGTTTTCACCGAACTTTGCTCAATCGATCAGCCATGCGTGTCTGCCAGCCTGGACCCGTTGCTCTCCAGCGTTCGATAACGTCTGCCGGTAGACGAAGTGAAATCAGCTTCCGCGGATTCGGCGAATAGGGACGACCGCCCCTGTTGATCCTCGCGCGCGCGAGCATCTCGTCCGTCAACTCGGGAAGCTCTTCGTATTCCTCCGCCTTTATTGAATGGGCATCGACGCGCGCCAGGTCAGACTTCGAGGAGCGGCGCGATGCGGGCTTTTTCGCGGTCATTGGCTTTTCTCATGCTGAAGATGTGGCGATCCGCGCCACGCGGGGTGTACCCCACCACAACGAGCCGACCTTCCAGCAGGCCGTAACAAATGATGCGTGTTTCACCGTAGCTTCGTCGCCTGTCCTCGATCTCGAGCGTCACGCCCGCAAAAACAAGGGAAGCGTCGGCGAAATCCAGACCGCGTTCGATAAGCGTCTTGTCACGCTTCTCTGGATCGAACGTGATTCGCATAGGTTATTGTATATACAACAACCTGCCACTGCAAGTGCCTTGGGGGACGGACCACCAAGGACCTCAGTTACGGCGATTAAAATCGCTTTATCTGCAACGCTCCATCTGAGACGCTTCATCTGCGACG
>CAZOQY010000285.1:0-4341 GCA_964581835.1 uncultured Streptomycetaceae bacterium
GCATGCTGCCACGCGCCCGTGAGCCGCGTGGCGAGATGGCGCAATTCGGCCACCAGGTTGCGAATGCGCGCGCCCGGGTGCGTCAGGCGCCGCGACAGGTAGTCGAGCCGCTGCATGCGGTTCTCCAGCCCGCGGCGGAACACGCGCAGCAGGCGGTGGGCCTGCTGGAGCAGCTGGCGCGACAGCTCGTCGCGGTCGGGACTGGCGAGCGCCGCCGCGGCCGTCGGCGTCGGCGCGCGCGCGTCGGCGGCAAAATCAGCGATGGTGAAATCGGTCTCGTGCCCGATGCCCGTCACGACCGGGATTCTGCTCGCGACGATTGCGCGCGCGACGACTTCCTCGTTGAACGACCACAGGTCCTCGATGCTGCCGCCGCCGCGGCACACGATCAGCACGTCGCACGCGCCGTGCGCGTTGGCCCGCGCGATCGCGGCGGCGATGCGCGGCGCGGCGCCTTCGCCCTGCACCGGCGTCGTGTACAGGATGACCGGCTGCCGCGGCATGCGGCGCTTCAGCGTCGTCAGCACGTCGCGCAGCGCGGCCGCCTTGGGCGAGGTCACCACGCCGATGGCACGGGGAAAGCGCGGCAGCGCGCGCTTGCGCGAGGACTCGAACAGCCCTTCCTTCTCGAGCTTCGCCTTCAGGCGCTCGAACGCCTCGTAGAGCGCGCCCAGCCCGGCGCGGCGCATGGCCTCGACGCTCAGCTGGAACTTGCCGCGCGCCTCGTAGAGCGTGGGCAGCGCCCGCACTTCCACCTTCACGCCGTCCTGGGGCTGCCAGTCGAGCGCCTGGGCGCGGCCGCGGAACATCACGCAGTCCACCTGGGCCTGCGCGTCCTTCAGCGTGAAGTAGCAGTGGCCGGAACCGTAGCGCTTGAAGTTGGAAATCTCGCCGGCCACCCACATGAGCGGCAGGCTGCGCTCGAGGACGTCGCGCGCGATGCGGTTCAGCTCGGAGACCGAGATGATCTGCGAGGAGATGGCTTGCGACAACGGCAGATCGGACTGGCGTTCGGGCATGCCGCATTCTAAGACAGTGATGAGTGATAAGTGATGAGCGGGAAAATCAGAAAATTACTGATGGAAATCAGCAATATCGGAAAACCGGGCGGGCACGCCAGCCCGTTTTTCCGTCCACAGCCGTCACGCAATCGTCATGGGGACTCCCCGGAAACCCGCGCCCCGTGCGGGTTTCCGGGGAGGTCAGTCAACCCCTTGAAAACAAGCCTCAAAATGGTGCGGTCAAAAATGAGTCAGCGTAGAAAAATTCCATACGGAAACCTCACTTACGCCATCGCTCGACAACGTGTGCACAGGGTTATCCACAGCCACTGTGGACAACGGCGGCGCACTTTTCACGACGGGGCGCAGCGGTGAATTCCGGGCACGGACCGCGGCCTGTCAAGTTGCTGAAAACTCAACCGACGGATAAAGTTACGAGCACTTTTTCAAGGAGTCTTCATTGTTCGCCATCATCCAGGCCGCAGGATGGCCCATCTGGTTCCTGATCGTCGCTTCCATCATCGCGCTGGCCATCATCGGGGAGCGCTGGTGGTCGCTGCGTGAATCCGTGGTCATGCCGCCCAACCTTCTCGCCCAGGTGGTGCAGGAATACCGCCAGAACGGCACGACGCCCCAGACGCTCTCGCGCATCGCCGGCGGCTCGCCCCTGGGCCAGGTGTTCGCGGCGGGCCTGAAGAACGCCAGGAGCCCGACCCCCATCGTCAAGGAGGCGATCGAGGAGTCCGGCCGCATCGTCGCCATCGAGCTCGAGCGCTTCCTCACCAGCCTCGGCACCATCGCCGCCATCGCCCCGCTGCTGGGCCTGTTCGGCACCGTGGTCGGCATGATCGAAATCTTCGGCTCGCAGACGCCGCAGGGCGGCAACCCGCTGCAGATGGCCCACGGCATCTCGATCGCCCTCTACAACACCGCTTTCGGGCTGGTGGTCGCGGTGCCCGCGATGATCTTCTACCGGCACTTCCGCGCCAAGGTCGACGAAATGCTGGTCGACATGGAAATGCAGGCGATCAAGCTGGTCGAGATCCTCCACGGCGAGCGGCAGTAACCGGGCTCCGCCATGCGATTCCGCCCGCGCGCCTTCCGCGAAGAACCGGAGATCAACTTCATCCCGTTGATCGACGTGCTGCTGGTAATCCTGATCTTCCTCATGGTCACCACCACCTATTCGCGCTTCGCCGAACTGCAGATCAACCTGCCGACGGCCGAGGCCGACCAGCAGAAGGAGCGCCCCGACCAGGTCGACGTCGCAGTCGATGCCCAGGGACGCTACTCGATCAACCGCAAGCCGGTCGGCTTCACCAACACCGCCGGTTTCAGCGCCGAGCTGAAGCGCGCGGCCGGCAACGTCAAGGACCCGGTGGTGGTGATCAACGCCGATGCCAACGCCCCGCACCAGTCCGTGATCAACATCATGGAAGCCGCCCGCGTCGCGGGCTACGGGCGCATCACCTTCACGACGCAGGCCGGGAAGAAGTGAGGAGTCAGGGGTGAGGGGCGAGGAGTCGACGACGACCTCGCTCTAAACACCCTCCTCACTCCTCTCGCCTCACCCCTCACTTCAATGCGCAGCATTGAACGCCACTGGCAAAGCGTCACGCCCGTCTCCGCCCTGCTGTATCCCCTGAGCCTGTTGTACGGCGCGGTCGCCGGCGCGCGCCGTGCCGCGGCGATACCCGAGCGGCTGCCCGTGCCGGTCGTCGTGATCGGCAACATCACCGTGGGCGGCACCGGCAAGACCCCTCTCGTCATCTGGCTCGCGAATCTCCTGCGCGGGCACGGACGCCGGCCCGGCATCCTGAGCCGCGGCTACGGCGGCACGGAGAGCGGCCCGGCGCCCGTCGAGGCCGGAAGCGACCCTCTTCGCTGCGGCGATGAACCGGTCCTGCTCGCGCGCCGCAGCGACTGCCCGGTGTGGGTCGGCGCGGACCGGATCGCCGCGGGACGCGCCCTGCTCGCGGCCCACCCGGATTGCGACATCATCGTCAGCGACGACGGCTTGCAGCATCACCGGCTCGCCCGCGACGTGGAAATCTGCGTGGTGGACGCTTCGCGCGGCTTCGGCAACGGCTGGCTGCTGCCGGCAGGCCCGTTGCGCGAGCCGCCGCCCCGCCTGGCAACGGTCGACGCCGTCGTCGTCAACGGCAGCGGCGCGCCCCACCCGTCCACGACATCGATCCCGTCCGGGCCGGCCCGATTCCCGATGTCACTGACCGGCAGCGAGTTTCGCAACCTGGCCGACGCGGGCCGGGTAGCCGGCGCCGGGCTCTTCCGCGGCAAGCGCGTGCACGCCGTCGCGGGGATCGGCAACCCGGAACGATTCTTCTCGCACCTGCGAGAACTGGGCGTCGACTTCACGCCCCATGCCTTTCCCGACCATCATCCTTTTACCGCTTCCGACCTGGCATATGCCGGGGCGGAAGCGGTGCTGATGACCGAGAAGGATGCGGTAAAATGCCGGACATTCGCGACTGAAACGCACTGGGCGCTCGCGGTGGACGCGCAGGTCGATCCCGCGCTCGGGGAATTGATCCTGCGCAAGCTGGAGTCGGCGAATCACGAATCACGAATCACGAATCACGGGTCTTGAATGGACGCCAAACTCCTCGACATCTTGGTGTGCCCGCTGTGCAAGGGCCCGCTGCTGTACCGCAAGCCCCAGGCCGAACTGGTGTGCAAGCCCTGCCGCCTCGGCTATCCCGTCAAGGACGACATCCCGGTGATGCTCGAGGACGAGGCGCGCAAACTTCCTCCCGAGGAAGAGGTTTAGTGGCGGGCGCAGCGTGAGCGGAGCGGCGTGAACCGTCCCGTCACTCGTCACCCGTCACTCGTCACCGAATGAAATTCAGCGTCATCATTCCCGCCCGCTACGCCTCCTCGCGCTTCCCCGGCAAGCCGCTGGCCGACGTGCGCGGCAAGCCGATGGTGGTGCGCGTGGCCGAGCGGGCATGGGCGAGCGGCGCCGCCGAGGTGGTGGTCGCCACCGACCATGCCGGCATCGCCCGCGCGGTCGAGCAGCACGGCTTCGAGGCGGTGATGACGCGCAGGAGCCACGCGTCCGGCACCGACCGCCTCGCCGAGGTCGCCGCGAAGCGCCGCTACGCCCGCAACCGCATCGTCGTGAACGTGCAGGGCGACGAGCCGCTGATCCCGCCGGCGCTGATACGCGCGGTCGCCAGCAGCCTCGCCCGGCACCGCGACGCGGCGATGGCGACCGCCTGCCACCCGATCCACGACGCGCGGGATCTCGCCAATCCGAACGTGGTGAAAGTCGCCCTCGACCGGGAAGGCTATGCGCTGTACTTCAGCCGCGCGCCGATCC
>CAZOQY010000286.1:0-4292 GCA_964581835.1 uncultured Streptomycetaceae bacterium
GCTCGGGGATGAAGTCGAGGTGGGTCTGGGTGCCGTTCATCCAGCCCTTGCCGAGCCAGCCGCCGGAGCCGACCGCGATGGTCGACTGGATCGTGTGATAGCCCGTGCCGAGCGGGTCCTGGGTCGGGTCGAGCAGGGTGAGGATGCGCTGGCGCTGGTAGTCGTGCAGCGCCGACCACGCGAACGGGGCGGCGGCGACGGCGGCAACCGCCAGGCCACCGATGATGCGCCACGACAGCCCCGCGAGGAACAGCACGTAGAAGCCCGCCGCGAGGATGAGAATCGCGGTGCCGAGGTCGGGCTGGCGCGCGATCAGCGCGACCGGGATCAGCAGCATGATCGTCCCGACCGCGTAGTTGGACAGCCGCAGCGTCGCCTCGTAGCGGTCGAAGTACCAGGCGAGCGCGAGCGGCAGGGCGATCTTCATCAGCTCCGAGGGCTGGATGCGCGTCACGCCGACGTCGAGCCAGCGGCGCGCGCCGTTTACCACGTCCCCGAACAGCGCCACCGCCACGAGCAGCAGCACGCCGAGCACGTAGAGCGGCAGCGCGAGCCGCATCAGGTAGTGCGGCGGGATGTTGGCGAATACCCACAGCACGCCGAGCGCAACCGACATGTTGACGAGCTGCCCGGTGACACGGGCGAGGCTGGCGTTGGAGGCGCTGGCGAGCGTGAGCAGTCCGACCAGCATCAGCGCGAGCAGGAAGCCGAGCAGCGCGCCGTCGAGGTGGCGCGTCAGGTAGTGCTCTATGCGCCGCAGCAATGGGCTATTCATCGGGGCTACTCATCGACCGTTTCCTTGCCGGGCTTCGGCGCCGCCGAGCGCTTGCCGAGCAGGTAATAGTCGAGCACCTGCCGCGCGATCGGGGCGGCCGCGCGCGCGCCGAAGCCGGCGTTCTCGGCGATCACCGCCAGCGCGATCTTCGGGTTCTCGACCGGCGCGAACACGATGAACAGCGAGTGGTCGCGGTGCCGTTCCTGCACGCGGCTCTCGACGTACTTTTCGCCCTGCTTGATGCCGACCACCTGCGCGGTACCGGTTTTGCCGGCGCTCACGTATCCGGCGCCGGCGAACACGCGCGCGCCGGTGCCTTCCTTGTTGACGCCGACCATCGCTTCCTTGACCGCCGCCAGGTGCTCGGACTTGAGCTCGATCGTGCGCACCGGGCCCGGCTCGACCGGCGTGCGGCTGCGCGTGCGGATGTCCTCGATGTGGTTGACGATGTGCGGGCGGTACATCACGCCGTCGTTGGCGAGCGTGGCGACCGCCTGCGCGAGCTGCAGCGGCGTGTACGAGTTGTAGCCCTGCCCGATGCCGATGCTGATGGTCTCGCCGGCGAACCATTTCTGCCGGAAGCGCTTGTACTTCCATTCCTGCGACGGCAGCACGCCGGCGGCCTCTCCCGTGATGTCGATGCCGGTGCGCGAGCCGAAGCCGAACGGCGCCATGAAACGGGCGATGGCGTCGATGCCCATGTCGTTGGCGAGCATGTAGTAGTAGGTGTCGCTCGATTTCACGATCGAGGTGTAGAGGTCGACGCGGCCGTGGCCGCCGGGGCGGCTGTCGCGGAACTGGTGGCCGCCGAACATGAAGTAGCCGGGGTCGTTGATCGTGTACTGCGGCGTGCGCTTGCCGTAGGTCAGCGCGGCGAGCGCCATGAACGGCTTGAAGGTGGACCCGGGCGGGTAGGTGCCGGCCAGCGCGCGGTTCACCATCGGGCGGTCGGGCGAGGTGTTCAACTCGTTCCAGTTTTGCGGGTCGATGCCGTCAACGAACAGGTTGGGGTCGAAGCCCGGCTTGCTGACGAAAGCGAGTATCCCGCCGGTGGCGGGATCGATCGCCACCAGCGCCCCGCGGCGCTCGCCGAACGCCTCGTAGGCGATCTCCTGCAGACGCGCGTCGAGGTTCAGCACCAGGTTGTTGCCCGAGACCGGCGGCGTGCGCGACAGCGTGCGCACCGGACGCCCGCCGGAGTCGATCTCCACTTCCTCGACGCCGGTGGTGCCGTGCAGGTAGCGCTCGTAGTACTGCTCGAGCCCGGTCTTGCCGATGTAATCGGTGCCGCGGTAATTGGCGAAGATGCCGTCGGTCTCGAGCTGCTCGACCTCGCGCTGGTTGATGCGGCCGATGTGGCCGACGACGTGCGAGAACATTTCGCCCTGCGGATAGTGCCGGAACAGCCGCGCGTTGATGTCCACGCCGGGGAAGCGATAGCGGTTCGCCGCGAAGCGGGCGATCTCCTCGTCCGAGAGCCGGGTGCGGATCGGCAGGCTGCCGATGCTCTTGCTCTCCTCGAGCAGCCGCTTGAAGCGCCGCCGGTCGCGCGGCGTGATCTCGACGATGGTGGCGAGCTCGTCCACCAGCGCCTCGAGATCGCCGGCCTTGGCCGGCTGGATCTCCAGCGTGTAGGCGGAATAGTTGTTGGCGAGCGCGATGCCGTTGCGGTCGACGATGATGCCGCGGTTGGGGACCACCGGCACGATCGAGATGCGGTTGGCCTCGGCGAGCGTGTGCAGCTCGCCGTGGCGGATCACCTGCAGGTAGAAGAAACGGCAGGCGAGCACGAGGAACAGAAACAGCACGAAGCCGCCCGCGATCGCGAGCCGCAGGCGGAAATGGTGCAGCTCGAGCTGCGCGTTACGCATCTCGACGCCCGGGTTGATCGACAGTTCAGACATGGTCGGGATCGAGCCGGGGGCGCTGCGGCAGCTTGAGCAGGACGCCGAGCGGCAGCCACAGCGCGCCGGCGACGAAGCTGCCGACGAAATACTGGAAGCCCGGGAAGTCGGCGCCGGCGGCGAGGCGGATGGCGAGCACGATGAGGTCGTTCATGAGCAGCAGCAGGATCACGTGGACCACCTGCGGCGTGCCGGAGAAGCGCAGCACCCGGCGGTGCAGCACGATGCCGGCGTAGGCGAGGATCGAGTACGCCAGCGCGTGCTGGCCGAAGAGCGATCCGTCGGCGATGTCCATCAGCAATCCCAGCAGCCACGCGGCGACGAAGCCGACCTTGCGCGGCTGCTCGATGCACCAGTAGAGCACCAGCAGGGCCACGAAATCGGGCTTGATCCACAGCAGCACGCCCGACCACGGCAGGAGATTGGCGAGAAACGCCGCGACCAGCGTGAGCGCGATGAAGCCGGGCCTCACCGGCAGCAGGATCTCGTGGGGCGTCATGCGCAACTCGGCCATCAGCCCTTCCTCGATTTCTTGAGCCGTTGCGGCTTCTTTTCTTCCTCGTCGGCCGGTCGCGGCGGCGCGTCGCGGCTGCCGCGCACGATCAGCACGTGCCTGTGATTCGCCACCCCGCCCAGCGGCGCGCAGGTGATGCGCGCGAACAACTGCGCCGCGCTGCGCTCGACGTGCGTGACCTGCGCCACCGGCAGGCCCGGCGGGTAGATGCCGTCGATGCCGGAGGTGACGAGCTGGTCGCCATTCTGGAAGTCCGCGTTGAGCGGGATGAAGCGCAGTTCCAGCGCGCCGTCGCTGCCGGTGCCGGCGAGGACCGCGCGCAGGCCGTTGCGCAGGTTCTGCACGGGAACGAACTGGCCCTTGTCGGTGATCAGGGTGACTTCGGAGAGCCAGGGGTAGACGCGCGTCACCTGGCCGACGACGCCGCGGTCGTCCACGACCGCCTGCCCGGCGCTCACTTCATGCTGGGAGCCGCGGTCGACGACCACCTTGCGGGAAAAGGGGTCGCGCGCGGCATACAGTACCTCGGCGGCGGTGAGCCCGACGTCGAGACGCCCGCGCGCCCCGAGCAGTTCGCGCAGCTGGGTGTTCTCGGCGCGCAGGGCTTCCAGCTGCTGCAGCAGGGCGCCGTTTTCGAAATTCCGGCGGGTGAGGCGCGCGTTGTCCTCGCGCAGCGAGGTGTGCGTGACGAAGAACTCGCCGATGCGCTGGGCGATGCTCGCCGGCGCGGTCGCGATGCGCTGGAACGGGTAGACGACGACGGCGGCGACCTGGCGCAGCGTGGCGAGGTAATTGAAGCGCGCGTCGGCGACGAGGAAAGCGAGGGACAGCGCGGAGAAGATCAGCAGTCTGGCAAGCGGGGAGGGGCCGGTCTTGAAAAACGGGGGCGGTGAGTATTCCACACCCGGGGGCTAGTCGTTGGTGAAGATGCCGCTCAGGCGGTCGATCTTGTCGAGCGCCTTGCCCGAACCGCGCACCACGCAGGTCAGCGGGTCTTCCGCGATGATCACCGGCAGGCCGGTTTCCTCGGCCAGCAGGCGGTCGAGGTCGCGCAGCAGCGCGCCGCCGCCGGTGAGCATCATGCCGCGCTCGGCGATGT
>CAZOQY010000287.1:0-4261 GCA_964581835.1 uncultured Streptomycetaceae bacterium
GCGGTTGGCGCGCACCGCGCCGTGGCAGGCCATGGTGCCGAGTAGTTCGTTGCGGCGCTCGGTCAGCACGCGACTCGCGCCGGTCTCGCGCACTTCGCGCAGCACGTCGGAGGCGAGGCTGCGCGCGTCGGCATCGGCGAGCGGCGCCGGCACCGCTCGCACGATCAGCGATTTGGGGGAGGCTGCGGCGATGTCGAAGCCGATGGCGCGCAGGACTTCGCCGTGCTCTTCCACGGTCGCGACGTCGAGCGCCTCGGCGGGGAAGGTGACCGGCACCAGCAGCGGCTGCATCGGGATCTCGCGCTGGTCCAGGGCGCCTTTCAGCTTTTCGTACATGATGCGCTCGTGGGCGGCGTGCATGTCCACGATCACCAGCCCGTGGCTATTTTGTGCGAGCACGTAGATGCCGGAGAGCTGCGCCAGCGCGAAGCCGAGCGGCGCGTCTTCCGTCTCCGGCGCCGGCATTTCCGGCGCGGGCTGGTGGAACAGCGTTGCATAGAACGCCGAGGGCTCGGTCGCCGAGGTGGAGAGCGCGATCGCCGCCTGGCGCATCGGCGCCGCGAAGCCGCCACCCGCCGCCGGCGTCATGAAAACGGGCGCGTGCGCCGGGCCCGTCCCCGCCGTCGCGCCGGCCAGCGCCTTGTTCAGCGCGTGGAAGATGAACTGGTGCACGGCGCGCGAGTCGCGGAAACGCACCTCGGTCTTGGTCGGGTGCACGTTGACGTCCACCTGTGCCGGATCGACCTCGAGGAACAGCACGTAGGACGGATGGCGGTCGTGGTGCAGCACGTCCTGGTAGCCCTGACGGATGGCGTGGGTGACGAGCTTGTCGCGCACGAAGCGGCCGTTGACGAACACGTACTGGGCGTCGCGAGAACCGCGGGCGTGGGCCGGCAGCCCGACCGCCCCGGTGATGCGCAGCCCGGCGGCCGCCTCGTCGAGCGCGATCGAGGACGCGCTGAACTCGTCCCCCAGCAGCGCGCCGATGCGTTCGCGCAGCGTCTGCGGCTTCAGGTGCCATTGCGCGCGCCCGTTGTGCTGCAGCGAGAAGCCGGCGTCGGGGCGCGACAGCGCCACGCGCTTGAACGCCTCCTCGCAGTGCGCGTACTCGGTCGGCTCGGATTTCAGGAACTTGCGGCGCGCGGGCGTGTTGAAGTAGAGGTCGCGCACCTCGATGCTGGTGCCGGCGGGCAGCGCGGCGGGGGCGGCCCGGGTGATGTTCGAGCCGGTCGCGGTGACGGTCCACGCGTGCTTTTCCCCGGCGCGGCGGCTGGAGAGGGTGAGATGCGAGACCGAAGCGATGCTGGCGAGCGCTTCGCCGCGGAAGCCCAGGGTCGCCACGCGCTCGAGGTCCTCGAGCGAGCCGATCTTGCTGGTGGCGTGCCGCGCCAGCGCGAGCTTGATCTCGTCGCGCGGGATGCCGTGGCCGTCGTCGGCGACCTTGATCAGCTTGGTGCCGCCGGCCGCAAGCTGCACCGCGACCGCCTGCGCGCCCGCGTCGAGGCTGTTCTCCAGCAGTTCCTTCAGCGCCGAAGCGGGCCGTTCGACGACTTCCCCGGCGGCGATCTGGCTGATGAGTAATTCGGGCAAGACGCGGATGCTGCTCATGCCCGGATTATAACGGCGTGGATGGTGGATAGTGGATGGTGGATGGACGCTTGAATGGCGCTTGTGGGGTTACCAACCACCAACCACGATCCACGGTATTCGGCTGCTACAATGCCCGCTCCCGCCTATCCCGAAATAAAAAACAAGGAGCCTCCATGATCGTCCCCAACAACGCCAAGCGCCGGCTCGCGGCCGGCGAACTCGCCCTCGGCATGGGCCTGCGCCAGGCCCGCACCGTGGACATCGCGACCGTCGCGAAGACCTGCGGCTTCGACTGGGTGTTCATCGACATGGAGCACAGCTCGATGGACGTGGACCTGGCGTCGCAACTCGCCATGGCCTCGCTCGCCGCCGGCGTCACGCCGCTGGTGCGCGTGCCCGGGCTGGAGCATTACCACGCCTCGCGACTGCTCGATAACGGCGCGCAGGGCATCGTCGCGCCGCACGTGGATACCGTGGAAGAAGCGAAGCGCGTCGCCAGCGCCTGCCGCTACCCGCCCGTCGGCAAGCGCTCGATGGCCGGCCCCCAGCCGCAGATCGGCTTCGCCGCCGTGCCGCCCGCCGAGGCGACCCGTATCGTCAACGAGGAAATGCTGGTTACGGTGATGCTGGAGTCGCCGGAAGCGATCGCCAATGCCGACGCGATTGCGCAGGTCGAGGGCGTGGACGCGCTGCTGATCGGCACTGCCGACCTGTGCGCGGAGATGGGCATGGCGGGCAAGCTCGACGACCCGAAGGTGGAGGAGGCTTACCGCAAGGTGATCGCCGTTTGCAAAAAGCACGGCAAGTATCCCGGCATGGGCGGCGTCTACGAGCCGAAACTGATGGAGAAGTACATCGGCCTCGGCATGAAGATGATCCTCTCCGGCTCCGACCTGTCCTTCATCATGGCCGGGGCGAAGGCGCGCACCGAGTTTCTCCGGGGCGTGAAAACCTGAAATTAGCCACCAAGGCGCCAAGACGCCAGGCGCTTTTCTTCATCCCTCATCCCTCCGCCCTCATCCCTCGAACTTGAGTCACGACACGCCCATCACCGCGCCCCGGTTGCCGACGCCGCCGGACGCGTGCGACGCGCACATGCACGTCTACGAACCCGGCTTCCCGCTGCTGCGCGCGGAGGCGTCGCAGCCGGGCCAGCCCGGCACGCTCGCGCACTACCGCATGGTGCGGCAGCAGCTGGGGCTCACCCGCGCGGTCATCGTGCAGCCTTCGGGCTACGCCACCGACAACAGCTGCACCCTGCAGGCGATGGCGAAGTTGGGCGACGACGCGCGCGGCATCGCGATCGTGGACACGTCGGTTTCCGACGCGGAGCTCGACCGGCTGACGAAGCTCGGCATCCGCGGCGTGCGCTACTACATGCGCGGCGGCCTGCTGTCGTGGGAATCCATGCCCGGCATGGCGGCGCGCATCGCCGCCTTCGGCTGGCACGTGCAGCTGGTCTGCGCGCCGCACGAGTTGCTCGAGCACAAGGCGGCCCTCTCGAAGCTGCCCTGCGACCTGGTGATCGACCACATGGGCCGCTTCGAGGCCGGCACGCCGCCGACCGACGAGAGCTGGCGGTTTTTCATGAAGCTGGTCGGCGGCGGGCGCTGCTGGGTCAAGCTGTCGGGCGTCTACTACGGCTCGAAGAGCGGGCCGCCGCTGTACGCCGACAAGGCGCCGATGGCGAAGGCGCTGATCAAGGCCGCGCCCGAGCGCATGGTGTGGGCCTCGAACTGGCCGCATCCCGCGTACCGGAAAAATTTCCCGGACGAGGGCAAGCTGCTCGACCTGCTTGCCGACTGGACGCAGGACGAGGCGCTGCGTCGAAAAATCCTCGTAACGAATCCCGCGAAGCTCTACGGCTTCGCGTGAGCCGCTTTGCGGCTCGCGAGGGATGAAGGATGAGAAATGAGGAGAACGGCGCCCGGCGTTCTATTGCTTTCGCCGTATTCCTCGTTTTGCGCCGCAGCCTATCCGCTATAATCCCGACGGAATAACGCGGGGGAGCGCATGCCTCAGGTCATCGGAGTGCCGAAGGAAACGGCGGCGGGCGAGAAGCGCGTCGCCACGGTACCGGAAGTCGTCGAGAAACTCGTCAAGCTGGGCTTCAAGGTCGCGGTGCAGTCCGGCGCCGGCGATGCGGCGAATTGCAGCGACGACGCCTACCGCGCCGCGGGCGCCGAAGTCGTCGACAGCGCGGCCCGGCTGTGGTCGGCGTCCGACATCGTTTTCAAGGTAGGCGTCCCGACGACGGATGAAGTCGGCCTCCTGCGTGAAGGCGGCACCCTGATCGGCTTCATCTGGCCGGCGCAAAACCCGGAATTGATGCAGCAACTGGCGGCGCGGAAGGCCACCGTGCTGGCCATCGACTCGCTGCCGCGCACGCTCTCCCGCGCCCAGAAGATGGATGCGCTGACCTCGCAGGCCGGCGTTGCCGGCTACCGCGCCGTCATCGAAGCCGCCAACGCCTTCGGCCGCTTCTTCAACGGCCAGATCACCGCCGCGGGCAAGGTGCCGCCGGCCAAGGTCTTCATCGCCGGCGCCGGCGTCGCGGGTCTCGCGGCGATCGGCACGGCGGCCGGCCTGGGCGCCATCGTGCGCGCCAACGACACGCGCGCCGAGGTGGCCGACCAGGTCGTCTCGCTGGGTGGCGAGTTCGTCAAGGTCG
>CAZOQY010000288.1:0-4247 GCA_964581835.1 uncultured Streptomycetaceae bacterium
CGGTGGCGGCGGCTGGTTCAGGCGGATACGACTGGAGCGGACATGAGCGTCAGGGCCGGTCCTGATCCTTGTTGTCTTCTGCTCGCCCGTCGGGCGGCCGGCGGCGCGGCCAGGTCCACCATACGATGAAGAGCAGCAGCGCGAGCGCCACGGCCGCTTCCAGCAACAACAGCAGTAAACCATCCATGACGAAGCCGGTCTATACTTTTCGATAGAGGAATGGCGCACTTTAACGAATCCCCACTGCGACACCAAGCGCGTTGCCTGCGCTTGATCGGTTTCGCCGCGCTGCTTGTGCTGTCGGGCTGCGAAAGCATGAAGCCGCAGCCTGCCCCGCCACCGCCCGCGCCCAGGCAAGCTCCGGCGACCAAGCCGCCCGCGCCGGGAATGGCAGGCGTACTGCGCCAGGCCGGCTGGCAGGACCTGCCGGAATGGCAGGAAGAGAACCCGGCCCTTGCCTGGGAACCGTTTCTCACCGGTTGCCGGGCGCTCGCGAAACAGGATGCCTGGCGCGAAGTCTGTGCCGCGGCGGAAACCCTCCAGGATCCGGATCCGGCGCAGGCGCGGCGTTTCTTCGAGCTCAATTTCACGCCTTTCCAGCTTGCCCGCACCGATGGCGGCGAAGAGGGATTGATCACCGGTTACTACGAGCCGCTGCTCCGCGGCAGCCGCAAGCCCAACTCCCGTTACCGTTACCCGCTCTACGGATTGCCTGACGACCTGCTGGTGGTCGATCTCACCGAGGTTTACCCGGAGCTGAAGGGCATGCGGCTGCGCGGCAGGATCGACGGCCGGCGCATCGTGCCGTACTACGACCGCGCGCAGATCGACCAGGGCCGTGGCGCGCTCGCGGGCAGGGAAATCGTCTGGGTGGACGACGCCATCGAGCTCTTCTTCCTGCAGATCCAGGGGTCGGGGCGCATCGCGCTCGAAGGCGGCGAGGTGCTCCGCGTCGGCTATGCCGATCAGAACGGCCACCCTTACCGCTCCATCGGCAGACTGCTGATCGAGCGTGGCGAGCTGCCGCTGGAAAAAACCTCGATGCAGGGCATCAAGGCATGGGCCCGCGCCAACCCCGGCAAGGTGGCCGAATTGCTCAACCAGAACGCGAGCTACGTTTTCTTCCGCGAACTGCCCGCCAGCCTGCCGGGTCCGTTGGGCGCGCTCGGCGTGCCGATCACCGCGCGCCGCAGCGTGGCCGTCGATCCGGGATTCGTGCCGCTCGGCGCGCCGGTTTACATCGCGACCACCTGGCCTCTTTCCAGCCGGCCGCTGAACCGCCTGATGATGGCGCAGGACACGGGCGGCGCGATCCGCGGACCGGTGCGGGCGGATTTCTTCTGGGGATTCGGCGAAGAGGCCGCGCGCGAAGCCGGGCGCATGAAGCAGTCGCTCAGGATGTGGGTGCTGTTGCCGAACGCGTACAGGATTCCCGAACCGGGATCGAAGGCGCCGAAACCTTAGCGGTCGGCGTTCCTCGCAGCGAGGACTATGCTCAGCAACACGCGGCTTTTCACCGCACGACCGTCCTTGCGCGCGGGTATGAAGCCGGCCGCCGCGAGCAGAGCGCTCAACTCTTTTTCCACTGTGGCAGCCGGCCCCGGCCCGACGATGGCGATATCGTTCACGATACCACGCTCGTCTATGGTCACCTCGAGCCGAACAACGACCGGTGTGTTGCCGGCTTCGGCATTCCCGATCCGGCCGGTGTCGAGCGGCACGAGCAGCCGCGGGTAGCTGTCGAGATCACGCGCGGAATAGATCGTTGGATCGGGGATCAGCGGCAGCGGGGGCGGCGTCGCTGCCGGGGCATTTTTCTGTCGCGCCGCATGCACACCCGCATCGACAGCCGCCGGCCGCTCTTTCGGCTGCCGGGGAGCAGCCGGTTCTTCAATCTCGATCGCGGCCGGGCCGCCCGGCGCCAGCACGGGCATAGGTTCGATCCGGGCCGTGATCGGCAGGACGCCGACGGCGAGCGCGCCTCGATGCGGCATCTCCGGCGTCAGTGCCTGGGCAAAAAACAGGTGGGATGCCGCCGAAGCCGCGAGCGCCAGGCGGAGCCGGGACGGGGCACCCGGGTCGTGCGGGGACGGAAGGAATGCGGTTGCCGAGCCGGTCATTCCAGGGATAACGCGTGGAGCGATTCCCTGTTGACGCGCCCGCCCGCTATTTCGGCGCCAGAGCCTTGAAGGCTTCCTCGATCTTCTCGGCGGGCAAATACCCGCCTACCATGCGCCCGTCCGCCGTGAAAACGGCGGGCGTACCCTGCGCGCCGAAACGCCGCGCGAGCGCTATGTTCTTGTCGATCGGCGTGTCGCACTTGGCTTCGTTCTGCGGCGCCACCCCGCGCAGCATGAGATCGTCCCACGCCCTGACGCGGTCCTTGGCGCACCAGATCGCCCTGGACTTCTCGTGCGAGTCCGGCGAGAGAATAGGCCACAGGAAAGTGTAGATGGTCACGTCGTTCAACTTGACCAGCTCCTGCTGCTGTTTCTTGCAATAGCCGCAGTTGGGATCCTCGAAGGTGTAGAGCACGCGCTTGCCGTTGCCGCGCACGCGCTTGATCGCGTCGCCGGTGGACTTGCTCAGGATTTGCGCGGCCATCTCGGCGTTGCGCGCCTGGGTGACGTTGCGCATCGCCGGCGTCCTGGCGTCGAACAGCGTGCCGCGGATGACGAAGTTGACCTTCTCGTCCACGTAGAAAATATGGCCGTTCGCGATGACTTCGTAGAGCCCCGGCATCGGCGTCTTGGCGACGCTTTCCACCGTCACTTCGGTGATCTTGGACTGGAACGCCTGCCGGATGGCCGCTTCGCTGCCATGCGCCGCCTGCGCCGCGAGCCCCGAGGCCAGGAACAATACTGCCGATAATTTGATAGCCATGGAGATCCTCTGTTCGGCGCCGCGGCGTCAGGCCACGGCGTGATGCACCAGGAAATTCTTGAGCAACGGCTGGCGGTCGACGAGTTCGAGTCCCCGATTGCGCAGCCTCGAAACCCAGACAGTATCGCTGCTGAAAAGTTTCTGCAGGCCGTCCGTCGTCAGCTGAACGGCGGCCACGTCTTCCTTGCGCGCCCGCTCGTAGCGCCGCAACAGCATGAAATCACCGCAATCGCGCTGCGGACCGCGCTCCCTCAGCACCCCGGCGAGCTCGCGGGCGTCCCGGAAGCCGAGATTGACGCCCTGCCCCGCCAAAGGATGCACATTATGTGCGGCGTCACCGACCAGCGCAATCCGCGGCTTCGTGAACTGCTTCACGCGTTGCAGCTTGAGGGGAAAGGCGGCGGCCGGCGCCATCAACGTGAGGGCTCCCAGCCTGCCGCGGCTCGCGGACTCGACCGCTGCGGCGAGCGCCGCCGCCGGCAGCGCGAGAAGATCCTGGCCGCGCGACCGCTCGATCGACCACACCATCGAGACCTGGTTGCCCGGCAGCGGCAGCAGCGCCAGCACGCCATCGCGCAGGAACCACTGGAACGCCGTGCCGCCGTGCGGTTTCTCGCAGGAAAAATTGGCGACGACTCCCGCCTGCCCGTAGTCATGGGGCGTCACGTCGATGCCCGCTTGCGCGCGCACCTGGGATTCCGTGCCGTCGGCGCCCACTACCAGGCTGGCCGTCAGCACGACGCCGTCATCGAGCCGCACCACGGCCCGGTCCGCATGCAGCTCGAGGGTCGCCAGGTTGGCGGGACGATAGATCCGCACATCCTGCCCCTGCATGGCGTCCCACAGCGCATGCTGCAACCGGCTGTTCTCGACGATGAAAGCCAGCTCGCGCAGTCCGGCGTCATAGGCGGTGAAATCGAGGCAGGCATCGGGATCGTCGCCGCAGACCTGCATTTTCTCGACCCGAGCCACGCGCGCCTGCGGTAATCTCTCCCAGGCGCCGCAACCGGAAAGAAACGAGGCGCTGCCGGGACTCACCGCGTAGATGCGACTGTCCCAGGCCGCGGTTTCGGGAATCCGCGCCGGCGACTGCGGCTCGACCAGCGCCAGCGACAGCCCGGTGCCGGCGAGCCCCCGCGCCAGACTCAGCCCGACCAAACCGCCGCCGACGATGACGACGTCGAATGTTGAAGGCGCGCTCATGCTGGAATCATACTGTAATTCAGTAGCTTAACTTGACAACCCCGGCCCTGCTCTTTAGACTCGCCCGCTTCCTTTACGGCGAGTTAGCTCAGCGGTTAGAGCAGCGGAATCATAATCCGTTGGTCCGGGGTTCAAATCCCTGACTCGCCACCAATTTCGAC
>CAZOQY010000289.1:0-4236 GCA_964581835.1 uncultured Streptomycetaceae bacterium
CCCCGGACAGTGGTTCGATGCATGACCCGGCGCAGCGGCAGCCGGTAGTTGAAGTTGGCCTTGTGCTGAAGCGCGACGTTGTCCCACATCAGCAGGTCGCCGACCTGCCACTGGTGCACGTACTGGAATTCCGGCTTGATGATGTGCGCGCAGATCTCCTTGAGGAGGGCGTCTGCCTCCGCCTTGGGCAGGCCGGGGATGTGCGAGGTGTGCGCCTCGTTGATGAACAGGCCCTTCTTGCCGGTGACCGGGTGGGTGCGAACGATCGGCATCTCGGCGTCCGGCACCTGGGCGAGATGTTCCGGCGTGAGCACGTGTTCCTGCACGACGCGGTCGCCCTGCGCCTGTTCCGCCTTCTGCGCCTGGATGTTCTGGTTGCGATAGTAGACGTAGCTGTGCACGTTCTTGAGCCCGCCCAGCTTCTTCTTCATGTCCTCCGGCAGCGCGTCGTAGGCGGCGGTGGTGCTGGCGAAATTGGTGTGGCCCAGCACGACGCCGTCCTTGACCGGCACTTCCAGCGCGTAGAGCGCGGACAGCAGGCTCGGCACCTGCTTGTAGGAAAGATCGCTGTGCCAGAAGCGGCCGGCGTCCTCGACGCCGATGGCCTTGCCCTGCTCATTGAGAACGTTGGAGACGATCAGGATTTCCGGGTAGCCCTCCAGGCGGTGTTCCTTGCGCACGTGCTGCTCGAGCACGCCGAAGCGGCGGGTGAAGGCGATCTGCTGCTCGGGGGTGATCTTCTGGTTGCGGAACACGACCACCTGGTTGTCGAAGAAGGCTCTGGAGACCTGCGCGAAGGTGTTGTCGTCCATCGGTTGCGACAGGTCGACACCCTTGATCTCGGCGCCGAGATGCTTGCCCAACTTGTTGATGGTGATGGCGGGGCGTTCTTTCAGGGCTTGGGCGGACATTGCGGTGCTCCTCCGGTTGTCGTGACAGCCGCCATCCTAGCGATGCCAATCCATGCTGTAAAAGAATAATTAAGTATTAATCCATGCTATTTATGTATGACTGCTGATATCATGCCCCCATGACCCTCCAGCAACTGCGCATCCTGCGCGAGATCGCGCGCCAGTCGAACAACCTCTCCAGCGCGGCCGTGGCGCTGCACACTTCGCAGCCCGGGGTGAGCCGCCAGGTGCAGCTGCTCGAGCGCGAACTGGGCGTGGAACTGCTGGCGCGCCGCAAGAACCGGATCACCGGGCTGACCGAGCCGGGGCGGGCGATCCTCGCCGCGGCGGAGCGGGCGCTGTCCGAGACCGAAAACATCAGGCTTATCGCCGCCGAGCACAATCACGAAGAGGGCGGTCGCCTGACGATCGCCACCAGCCACCTGCACGCCCGCTACACGCTGCTCTCGCCGATCAAGACCTTCGCGTTGCGCCATCCCGGCGTGCGCCTGCACATGCGCCAGGCCGATCCCGAAGAGATCCTGCAGCTGGTCGCCGCCGGCGATGCCGACATCGGCGTCAGCACGGAGGTCGGCGGTAAGCGGCCGGACCTGCTTTTGCTGCCCGGTCGCGTGGTCGAGCGCAGCCTCATCATGCCGCTGGGACACATGCTGACTAAGAAGAAGAGGGTCACGCTCGAGGACATCGCGGCGTACCCGCTCGTCGGCTACAACCCCCGGCAGCGCGGCGGCCAGATCATCGGCGAGACTTTCCGGGCGCGCGGCTTCGAGCCCAAGCTGGTGGTGAGCGCGATCGACTCCGACATCATCAAGGCCTACGTCGCGGAGGGGGTCGGCATCGCGGTCATTCCCACGCTGGCGCTCGACCTGGAAGCGGACCGGGGCCTGCGCGTGGTGGACGTCACCCACCTGTTCCCGAAGAGCGTGATGACGGTGAGCCTGCGCCGCGACATCTACCTGCGGCGCTATCTGCCGGATTTCATCCAGCTGGTGGCGCCGCAGTGGGGTTACGACGCGATACAGAAGGAGATGGCTTCAAGTAACCGCCAAGACTTCAAGACGTCAGTAAAAACGAAACAATAATTGAACCGCCAAGCGCGCCAAGAGAAACCAGGGCAATAATTATTGAACCGAAATGGGCTGAAACAATAAAAAATCAGGGAAACACACGGTTCTTCGTGTGTGAATTAATTATTGTTTTCGTTTCTCTCCCTGTCCCTGCGGTTCGATAAGGTCTGGTTCTGGTTTTATTCTGTTTCTCTTGGCGTGCTTGGCGGTTCAATTTTCTTGTCTTGCCGTCCGGTTTCAGGTGTTTTACTTCAGCCGCGAGAACCTGAAGCTGCCGTCGGCCTGCCGGGTGACCTGGAAAACGCCGCCGTTGCCGAGGGTCGAGAGCATTCTCTGGTAATCGTTCGCCAGCTCGTGGGCGAGCATCATCCGGCCGGCGTAGCCGTCGGGATGCACCACGCACAGCGGGCGGGAGACGGCCTGTTCCTGCCGCAGACGGTCGCTGGCCGCGAGCGCCCGGTCGTGCGCGAAGACCAGGATGTTCTGCCGGAACCACCAGAGTATCGCTTCGTCGTTCCAGATGCGCGGTCGCAGGCAGTCGATGGCGTGGAAGCCGTGCTGCGCGAAGCGCTCCGACCAGTAGTTGGGGAATTGCTCGTTGACGTGGTGATGGCCGCCCTGGAACGGGATGGCCGCGGAGAACAGCACGACGTCGGAGTGCGCGGCGAGAGAGGCGACGAAAGCGTCGGCGGCCTGGGGGGAGAGGTGCTCCGCGACTTCGAGGCAGATCGCCAGGTCGAAACGCCGGCCGAGGTCGAATCCCCGCTCCAGGTCGAGGATCTTCACGCGCGCGGGGTCGATCTGCAGCAGGCGCGTGTCGAGCCAGTCGCCTTCGAGACCCTGGATTTCGGTGGCGCCGAGTTCGGCGGCGGCGCGCAGCCACGTGCCGAGACCGCACCCCACGTCGAGGGTGGTCCCCGGCCGCACGTATTCGAACAAGGCACCCAGTATGCGGACAGCAGATTGCCTGTTCTTGGCCTCTTGCTGTGCCAGCTGCCCGCCGTGCAGGTCCCTGTAGATTTCCCCCCGCCCGTCCTCAGTCATGCCCCACCGGCATCCTGAAACGATAATAATTCTTCTATAACTGTATTCTACACATATACACGGGGATTGGAGCGCGGGACGGACGGCGGGCGGGCGCTAAATGTCCCTGCCAAGCGGCAGGCGGAACCACGCGACGACGCTGGCGGCGATCATCAGCACGGCGAGCCACACGATCGCGTGCCAGGGGCCGCCGCCGGGGCGCAGGATCTCGAATTCCTCGACGAAAATCGTCTCGCAGGCGCCGTTGCCGGTGTCGTTGCGCACGGTGCTGGTGCCGCGCTTGAAGGGACGCCCGTTGTGGTTGTGCGAGTACTCGGCGAGATAGCCGCGGAAACGCACCTGGTCGCCGATGCGGGCCTTGCGCATGGCGCGGGCGATCCCGGGCTGGTCGGTGAGGAGGTGGTTGTTCGACAGCGCCGTCTGGTCGAACACCCGGTAGATCTCCATGTCGGGTATCTTCACGAAGCACTCGAACTGGCCGCTGGAATATTCCACTTCCTTGTAGACGCCGCGCTGCAGGTTGTTGCCCCACACCACGCACAAGTCCATCACGTTGAGATGGTCGTTCCATTCCCGGTGGAGATAGTCCCACCAGGTCTTCGCATCGTGCTGGCTGACGACCAGCCCGTGGAGGTCGTAGCTGTAGAGCGGGCGGATGGTGTAGGTGACGCCGTTGACGGTGGTATCGAACGGGGCGCGCTTGACCGGGACCTGCTCGGGCTCCTTCAGCAGCACGGGCTGAAGTTCCCGGTACTGCGGCAGGTCCTTGCGCTGCCACAGCGCCACGGCCAGCAGGAGCAGGCTGCCGAAGAACAGGAGTTGGACCAGTCGCCTCGCCATCTGTCTTTTACCGGCAAGTCGAATCACGACTCACGAATCACGATTCACGCCGTTAGCGTAATGATGCGGGCGTCCACCCGGTCGCCGGCGATCAGCAGCTCGCCGACTGCGACCGGGAGCTTGAAGCGGCGCGGGCCGGCGCTGCCGGGATTGACGAACAGCACGCCGTCACGGGTTTCGATCTTCGGCTTGTGGGAGTGCCCGAACAGCATGACCCGGAAGCCCGCCGCTGCCGGGTCGATGTCCAGTTCCGCCTCGTCGTGGCGCAGATAAACGGATATCGCGCCGAACTCGACCACCTCGTATTCCGGGATTTTCTGCGCCCACGGCCCCCGGTCGTTGTTGCCGCGCACGACCGTGACCGGCGCGAGCTT
>CAZOQY010000290.1:0-4211 GCA_964581835.1 uncultured Streptomycetaceae bacterium
ATTTCGCCCACCGACCTGCAGGGCGGCTGCTTTTCGATCTCCAGCCTGGGCGGCCTCGGCGGCGGGCATTTCACGCCGATCATCAACGCGCCCGAGGTGGCGATCCTCGGCGTCGGCAAGTCGTCGATGCAGCCGGTGTGGAACGGGAAGAGCTTCGAGCCGCGGCAGATGCTGCCGCTGTCGGTGTCCTACGACCACCGCGTGATCGACGGCGCGCAGGGCGCGCGCTTCGTTTCCTTCCTGAGCTCGGTCCTGACCGATATCCGACGCCTCGTCCTATGAAGCGAGAGGCGAGAGGCGAGAGGCGAGAGGCGAGCAAACCTCTTTGCGCGATCAAAGCTCCTCTCTCCTCTCTCCTTTCCCCTCTCGGGCGCGGTTGACACATGTCAACGGCGCCCATCGGAGTCATCGGCGGCACGTTCGACCCGGTCCACTACGGCCACCTGCGCCTCGCGGAAGAACTGGGCGAGACGCTGAAGCTCGCCGAGGTGCGCCTGGTGCCCGCCGGCACGCCGCCGCACCGCAGCGCGCCGCAGGTCGCGGCCGGCCACCGGCTGGAGATGGTTCGCCTGGCGGCTGCCGGCAACTCCCGCTTCGTCGTCGACGAGCGCGAGGTGCGCCGCAGCGGACCCGGCTATACCTTCGACACGCTCGCGGAGCTGCGCGCCGAAGCCGGCGGCACGCGTCCCCTCGTGCTGCTGCTGGGGGCCGACGCATTCCTGGAATTCGCGACCTGGCACCGCTGGCACGAGATCTTCGGCCTGGCGCACGTCGCCGTCGCCCATCGTCCCGGCTTTCCGGTCGAGCGCTGGAGCGAGCGCATGCCGCAGCCGCTCGCGCGCGAATACTCGGCGCGCCTGCTGCAGCAGCCGCTGGCGACCCACCTTTCTCCCGCGGGCGGCATCGCCGTGGTCGCGTTCACGGCGCTCGACATATCCGCGACCGCGATCCGCGGCATGCTGCAGTCGGGCGCGAGCCCGCGCTATTTGCTGCCTGCCGCGGTTCTCGACTATATTCGGCGGCATAATCTTTACGCATAGGGGTTGATGAGACTCGACAAGCTCACCCAGGCCGCGGTCGCGGCGCTGGAAGACATCAAGGGACGCGACATCGCGGTGCTGGACGTGAAGAAGATGACCGCGTTGTTCGACAAGATCATCGTCGTCAGCGCCGATTCCACCCGCCAGGGCAAGGCGCTGTCGGGCCATCTCCAGGAAAAAATGAAGGCGCTGGGCGCGCACGTGGTGAGCGTCGAGGGCGAGCGCGTCGGCGAGTGGATACTGGTCGACCTGGGATTCCTCGTCGTTCACATCATGCAGCCCGCCATCCGCCGGCACTACAACCTGGAAGAACTGTGGGCGCCGCCGCCGCGCGCCCGCCGCAGCCGGGCAAGAGATGCGGTCGCCCGCTGACCGCGCCGCCGGGCCGTGAAGTTCATCGTCGTCGCGGTCGGCCATCGCATGCCGGCCTGGGTGGACGCCGGTTTCACGGAGTACGCCACGCGCATGCCGCGCGAAGCGCGCGTCGAGCTGGTGGCGCTGAAGCCCGCGCCGCGCGGCGGCCCGGTCAAACGCGTGCTCGAAACCGAAGGGGAGCGGATCAAGGCCGCGCTGCCCGCGGGCAGCGCCCGCGTCGTGCTCGACGAGCGCGGCACCCGGATCGGGACGATGGAGTTGTCGCGCCGTATCGCGCGCTGGCGGGGCGAGGGGCGCGACGTGGCCTTCATCGTCGGCGGCGCCGACGGCCTCGATGCCGGCGTGAAGCAGGCCGCGGATTTCACCTGGTCGCTGTCCCCGCTGACGCTGCCCCACGGGCTCGCGCGGGTGCTGCTGGCCGAGCAGCTTTATCGCGCGCACTCGATATTGCACAATCACCCCTACCACCGCGAGTGAGGCGAGAGGAGAGAGGAGTGAGGCGGAACTTCAACTTCTGTTGCGGGGCGCATTTGCGCCTCCCGCCTCCCGCCTCCCGCCTCCCGGCGTCATGAGCATCAGCGACAAGCGCATCTATCTCGCCTCCCGCAGTCCGCGGCGGCGCGACCTGCTGAAGCAGATCGGCGTGCCGTTCGAATTGCTGCTGCTGCGCGAGGACCTGCGGCGCGGCGTGGACGTGGACGAGACGCCGTTGCCGGACGAGTCCCCCGGCGTCTACGTGCTGCGCATCGCGCGCACCAAGGTGGAGATGGCGGTGCGCCAGATCGCCTACCGTGCGCTGCCGCAGAAGCCGGTGCTCGCCGCCGACACCACCGTGGTGTTCGACGGCCAGATCATCGGCAAGCCGGACGATCCCGAGCACGCGGCGCGCATCCTGCGCGCGCTCTCGGGCCGCGAGCACCAGGTGCTGACGGCGGTGGCGGTCGCGCTGCGGGAGCAGATCGAGACGCAGATCTCGGTCTCGAGCGTGTGGTTCCGCGAAATCACCGAGGCCGACATCCGGCGTTATTGCGCGAGCGGCGAGCCGCTCGACAAGGCCGGCGCTTACGCCATCCAGGGGCGGGCCGGCGCGTTCGTCACGCGAATCTCCGGAAGCTACTCCGGTATCATGGGCCTGCCGCTGGCCGAGACCACCGAGCTGCTGCAGAAATTCAACATTCCCGTCTGGTAAGTAATCCCGCCCATGGCCGTGATCGAGGAGATCCTCGTCAACGTCACTCCGCAGGAGACGCGGGTGGCCGTGATCGAGCAGGGCGTCACCCAGGAAGTGCACGTCGAGCGCGCTTCCTCGCGCGGCCTGGTCGGCAACATCGTCATGGGGCGCGTGGTGCGCGTGCTGCCGGGCATGCAGTCCGCGTTCATCGACATCGGCGGCGAGCGCGCGGCGTTCCTTCACGTCGCGGACATGCGCGCCGGCCGTCATCACGGCGGGCACAACGGCGGGCAGGGCGGCGGCCAAAATCATGATCAGCCGGTGCCGATCGAGCGGCTGCTCAACGTGGGCCAGCCGCTGATGGTGCAGGTGGTGAAGGACCCCATCGGCACCAAGGGCGCGCGGCTGTCGACGCAGATTTCGATCGCGGGGCGCTTTCTCGTCCACCTGCCGCAGGAATCGCACATCGGCATATCGCAGCGCATCGAGGACGAGGAGGAGCGGGCGCACCTGCGCGAGAAGCTGCTGCAGCTGCTGCCGCCGGAAGAGAAGGGCGGCTTCATCATCCGCACCGTGGCGGAGACCGCCTCCGACCGCGAGTTGAAGTCGGACGTCGACTACCTGCGCCGGCTGTGGGCCGGCATACGCGACAAGTCCGCCATGGCGCCGCCGCTGACGCAGCTCTACCAGGACCTGGATCTTTCCCAGCGGGTGCTGCGCGATTTCGTGCACGAGGACACCGCCCGGGTGCTGGTGGACTCGCGCGACACGCACCAGAAGATGCTCGCGTTCGGTCAGGACTTCACGCCCAACGCCGCCGAGCGCGTCGAACACTACACCGGCGAGCGGCCGCTGTTCGATCTCTACGGCGTCGACGACGAGATCGAGAAAGCGCTGGCGCGCCGCGTCGATCTCAAGTCGGGCGGCTACCTCGTCATCGACCAGACCGAGGCGTTGACCACCATCGACGTCAACACCGGCGGCTTCGTGGGCGTGCGCAGCTTCGACGACACGATCTTCAAGACCAACCTCGAGGCGGCGCAGGTCATCGCGCGCCAGTTGCGGCTGCGCAACATCGGCGGCATCGTCATCGTCGATTTCATCGACATGGACACCGAGGAGCACCGCAACGCGGTGCTGAACGAGTTCCGCAAGGCGCTCGCGCGCGACCGCACGCACATGACGGTGAACGGCTTCACCCAGCTCGGCCTGGTGGAAATGACCCGCAAGCGCACCCGGGAGTCGCTGGCCCAGGTGCTGTGCGAGCCGTGCCCGGCGTGCGACGGGCGCGCGCGCCTGAAGACCGCGCAGACGGTGTGCTACACGATCCTGCGGGAGCTGACGCGCGAGGCACGGCAGTTCAGCGCGCGCGAATTTCGCGTCATCGCCTCCCAGGCGGTGATCGACCTTTTTCTCGACGAGGAGTCGCAGGCGCTCGCCATGCTCTCGGACTTCATCGGCAAGCCGGTGTCGCTGCAGGTGGAAACCGCCTACAGCCAGGAGCAGTACGACATCATTCTTGTGTAGAAGAAGTGATTCGTTACTCGTTGCTCGCTATTCGTCAGTCAGCTTGTCCACCGCGGGCGCGGCGATCCTCACCTTCAGCGCGTCGCCGTGGAGTCCTG
>CAZOQY010000291.1:0-4209 GCA_964581835.1 uncultured Streptomycetaceae bacterium
CGTCGCCCTTGCGCGGGTCGTCCGGGTAGCCGTGGGCCGCCAGCACCACGGCGAGCGCAACGCGCCTGTCCCATTCGGCTTCCGCCTGGTCGAGGGTGCCGGCGAGCGCATGCTCGAGCAACGGCACGAGATCGCTCTTCAACCGCATGATGATCGGTTGCGTCTCGGGGTCGCCCAGGCGGCAGTTGAATTCGAGCACGCGGACCCGGCCATCCCGGGTGATCATCAGGCCGGCGTAGAGAAATCCGCTGTAGAGCGTGCCGTCCTTCTCCATGCCCGACAGCACCGGCTGGATCACTTCGCGCATCACCCTGGCGTGGATGGCGGGGGTTACCACCGGCGCCGGCGAGTAAGCGCCCATGCCGCCGGTGTTGGGACCGCGGTCGCCGTCCTGCAGCCGCTTGTGGTCCTGGCTGGTGGCGAGCGCGAGCGCGTGGCGGCCGTCGGCCAGCACGATGAAGCTCGCCTCCTCCCCGTCCAGGAACTCCTCGATCACCACGCGCGCGCCGGCGGCGCCCATCTTCTTCTCGGTCAACATGCCGTCCACGGCCGCGTGCGCCTCGGCCACGGTTGTCGCGACAACAACTCCCTTGCCCGCCGCCAGGCCGTCGGCCTTGATGACGATGGGCGCGCCGTGCTGGTCGATATAGGCATGTGCCGGCGCGGGCTCGCTGAACGCCGCGTAGGCGGCGGTCGGGATGCCGTGGCGCTGCATGAAGTTCTTGGCGTACTCCTTGGAACTTTCCAGTCGCGCGGCGGCGCGAACCGGGCCGAATATCTTCAGGCCCGCTTCCCGGAACGCGTCCACGATGCCCTCGGCGAGCGGCGCTTCGGGGCCGACGACGGTAAACGCCACGGCCTCCTTTTTCGCGAACTCGATCAGCCCGGGGATCGAGGTTTCCGCCACGTTGGCGAGCCCGTCCTCGCGCGCGGTGCCGGCGTTGCCGGGCGCGACGAACACCCGCGAGATGCGCGGGGAACGCGCGAGCTTCCATGCCAGCGCATGTTCCCGTCCGCCCGAACCGATGACGAGTAATTTCATGAATGCGTGAAGAGTGAGGGGTGAGGGGTGAGGCGGCATGCCGCGTCGCAGCACATATTATCCATTCTTCGCCTCACGCCTAACGCCTCTCGCCTCACGTTCTCAGTGCCTGAAATGCCGGAAGCCGGTGAAAGCCATGGCGATGCCGTGCTCGTCGGCGGCCGCAACCACTTCCTCGTCGCGCAGGCTGCCGCCGGGCTGGATGATCGCGATCGCGCCGCAGCGGGCGACAACGTCGACGCCGTCGCGGAACGGGAAGAAAGCGTCGGAGGCGACCACCGAGCCCTTGAGCGGGAGCTTCGCGTTCTCGGCCTTGATCGCGGCGATGCGCGCCGAGTCGACGCGGCTCATCTGGCCCGCGCCCACGCCCAGCGTCTGGCCGCCGCCGCAGAACACGATGGCGTTGGATTTCACGAACTTGGCCACGCGCCAGGCGAACAGCAGGTCGGCGACCTGCGCCGCGGTCGGTTTCACGCGGGTGACGATCTTCAGCCCGGCGGCGCCGACGGTGGCGGTGTCGGGCGTCTGCACCAGCAGCCCGCCGCCGACGCGCTTGAAGTCGTAATCATTGGCGCCGGGAGCGGGCGGAACTTCCAGCACGCGCACGTTGGCCTTGCCCGCCAGCACCTGTGCCGCCCCGGGCGTGATGGCGGGCGCGATCACGACCTCGACGAACTGCTGCGCGACCGCCTGGGCGGCCGCGCCATCCAGCTCGCGGTTGAACGCGATGATGCCGCCGAAAGCCGAGGTGGGATCGGTGGCAAATGCCTTGCGGTAGGCCTCGGCGAGGCTTGCCGCCACCGCCACGCCGCAGGGATTGGCATGCTTGACGATGACGCAGGCGGGATCGTCGAAGCTCTTGACGCATTCCCACGCCGCGTCGGCATCGGCGATGTTGTTGTAGGACAGCTCCTTGCCCTGCAACTGGCGATACGCGGCCAGACTGCCCGGCGCCGGGCGGGCGTCGCGGTAGAACGCCGCTTCCTGGTGAGGATTCTCCCCGTAGCGCATCGGCTGCACCCGCTCGAACTGCAGGTTGAGGCGCAGCGGAAAGCGGTCGCGTGCTCCATCGGCTTCGAGCGCGGTCAGGTAGTTGCTGATCGCGCCGTCGTACTGCGCGGTGTGGGAAAACGCCTTCTGCGCGAGCTGGAAGCGCGTCGCGGCGCCGAGCGCGCCGGCGGCCGCGCCCATTTCCTTCAGCACCGGCCCGTAATCGGCCGGATCGGTCACCACCGCGACGTGCTCGTAGTTCTTGGCGGCGCTTCTCACCATCGCCGGGCCGCCGATGTCGATGTTCTCGATCGCCTCGGCAAGCGTGCAGCCGGGCTTCGCTACCGTCGCGCCGAAGGGATAGAGGTTTACTACGACTAGATCAATTGTGGTGATTTCCGATCTGCCCAATTCGGCCATATGGCGCAAGTTATCCCGGCGCGCCAAGATGCCGCCGTGCACCTTCGGGTGCAGGGTCTTCACCCGCCCGT
Source organism: uncultured Streptomycetaceae bacterium (assembly GCA_964581835.1). Taxonomy (GTDB): domain Bacteria; phylum Pseudomonadota; class Gammaproteobacteria; order Burkholderiales; family SG8-41; genus SG8-41. The sequence continues at coordinate 2,524 of CAZOQY010000291.1, forward strand.
CGAGCATCTCGGGAAAACCGGTGTGGTCGGCGACTTCGGTCACCTTGAGCCCGGCGTCGCGCAGCAGCTTCGCCGTGCCACCGGTGGAGATCAACCCGACGCCGAAGCCGGCCAGCCCGCGCGCGAATTCGACGAGTCCGGTCTTGTTCGAGACGCTGAGGAGCGCCTGCTTGATGACGGCCATGAATGCAGGCTTGAGTTACCAGGATTGAGGATTGGGCAAAACCGGCTGTCCGTCAACTGTTCCGGCCATCTCAATCCTCACGCCTCAATCCTGGATCCTAGAATTTGATGCCGTGCACCCTCATCTTCTTGCGCAGGGTGTTGCGATTGATGCCGAGCATGGCCGCGGCGTGGGACTGGTTGCCGCGCACGCGGTGGAGCACGCTCTCCAGCAGCGGCTTTTCCACGCAGTGGATGACCATGTCATAGACGGCGCAGGGCTTCTCGCCGTCGAGGTCGCGGAAATAGCCGTCGATCGCCTTGCGCACCATGCGTGCCATCTCGTTCTCGTTGATCATGCTGCCAGTTCCTCGACATAGGTCAGGCGCTGCCCGCGGTCGGCGAGCTGCGCGAAAAATTCATTCACCGCCTGCGTCTGCCCGGCGCGGGTCTCGAGCCGGTTCATGGCGTGGCGGAACGCCGCCGAGCCGGCCAGCCCCTTGGTGTACCAGGAGATGTGCTTGCGCGCGACGCGCACGCCGGTGTACTCGCCGTAGAACTCGTAGAGGTCGGCGAGGTGGACGACGAGCACGCGGTGAATCTCGCGCACCTCTGGCGGCGGGAGGTGCGCGCCGGTCGCGAGATAGTGCAGGATCTCGCGGAACATCCACGGCCGGCCCTGGGCGGCGCGACCGATCATCACGCCGTCGGCGCGGGTGTAATCCAGCACCGCCTTGACCTGCTCGGGGGTGGTGATGTCGCCGTTGGCGATCACCGGAATGCCGACCTCGGCCTTGACCGCCGCGATGGTGTCGTACTCGGCCTCGCCCGAGAAGCCGCAGGCGCGCGTGCGGCCGTGGATGGCGAGCGCCTGGATGCCGGCCCGCTCGGCGGTGCGGGCGATCTGGATGGCATTGCGGTTGCCGCGGTCCCAGCCGGTGCGGATCTTCAGCGTGACCGGGGCGTTGACCGCCCCCACCACCGCGTCGAGGATGCGCCCGACCAGGGGCTCGTCCTTCAGGAGCGCCGAGCCCGCCATCACGTTGCAGACCTTCTTGGCCGGGCAGCCCATGTTGATGTCGATGATCTGGGCGCCCTGGTCGACGTTGTAGCGCGCCGCCTCCGCCAGCATCGCGGGGTCTGCGCCGGCGATCTGCACCGAGATCGGGTCGACTTCGCCGTCGTGGTTGGCGCGCCGGCGTGTTTTCTCCGAACCCCACAGCAGCGAATTGCTCGCCACCATCTCGGACACCGCCATGCCCGCGCCCATGGTCTTGCACAGCTGCCGGAACGGGCGGTCGGTGACCCCCGCCATCGGCGCGACGACAAGATTGTTCTTCAACTGATACGGGCCGATTTGCATCGAGCGTGCCGCGTCCGCAATCGATTGCGTCTGCTTGTTTACGGGGAAGGGCGAATTGTAATCGCAGCCATCGCGTAAGAAAAGCAATTCCTGCTCTTTTTTTAATCGGTGTTGCAACCGACCCACAGGCCGGCCGCGCATCGCGTGGTGGCGCGCGGCGG
>CAZOQY010000292.1:0-2566 GCA_964581835.1 uncultured Streptomycetaceae bacterium
AAAGGCCTCGGCGGTCTCAGCTCCCAGATCAAGGAGCGCCTGATCCAGCAGGCGCTCGAGCGCCGGCTGCGCCAGGCCGACACGCGCCCGGCGCCGTTCAAGCCGGAGTCGCGCAACGCCGACACGCCCGAGCAGTACTACCGCTTCCACCTCCACCCCGGCTACCAGCAGCTGCGCATCCTCAACGAGGGCGCGGCGCGGCTCGGCGTGCCGAGCCCGTACTTCAAGGTGCACGAGGGTTCGGCCGGGGTCACCACCCGCATTGGCGGCAAGGACTACCTCAACTACGCCAGCTACAACTACCTCGGCCTCTCGGGCAGCGCCGCGGTCAACGAGGCCGCCAAGGCGGCCATCGACCGCTACGGCACCTCGGTGTCGGCGAGCCGCCTGGTGGCCGGCGAGCGCGGCATCCACCGCGAGCTCGAGCGCGGGCTTGCCGAGGTCTACGACACCGACGACGCCATCGTCTTCGTCAGCGGCCACGCCACCAACGTTACCGTCATCGGCCACCTGTTCGGGCCCAAGGACCTGGTCCTGCACGACGCGCTGGTGCACAACAGCGTGCTGCAGGGCATCCAGCTCTCCGGCGCGCACCGCCTGCCGTTCCCGCACAACGACTGGGCGGCGCTGGATGCCATCCTCGCCGACCAGCGCCGCCAGTTCGAGCGCGTGCTGATCGTGGTCGAGGGCATCTACAGCATGGACGGCGACTACCCGGACCTGCCGCGCTTCATCGAGGTGAAGCGCAAGCACCGCGCCTTCCTGATGGTGGACGAGGCGCATTCGTTCGGCGTCATGGGCGAGACCGGCTTCGGCCTGCGCCAGCACTTCGGCCTGCAGGGCAAGGACGTCGACATCTGGATGGGCACGCTCTCCAAGGCGCTGGCGAGCTGCGGCGGCTTCATCGCCGGAGAGACCGCGCTCACCGAGCACCTCAAGTTCCTCGCGCCGGGATTTCTCTACAGCGTCGGCATGGCGCCGGCGACGACCGCGGCGGCGCTCGCCGCGCTGGAATGCCTGCGCCGGGAGCCCCAGCGCGCCGTCACGCTGCAGCAGCGCGGCCTGCTGTTCCGGGACGAGGCGCTCGCCGCCGGCATCGACGTCGGCTACAGCACCGGCATGGCCATCGTCCCGGCCATCACCGGCAACTCGATCAAGGCGGTGAAGGTTTCGCACGCCCTGTTCGAGCGCGGCATCCACGTGCAGCCCATTCTCTACCCGGCGGTGCCGGAGAAAGCCGCGCGGCTGCGCTTCTTCATCAGCTGCGAGCACACCGAGGCGCAGATCCGCGAAACGGTGCAGGTGCTGCGCGAAGAACTCGCCCGCGCCTGATGCAGCGGTCGTTCCTGTTTCTTCAGGGGGGGTCGTCGCCGTTTTTTCGCCACCTCGGCGAAACGCTGGCAGCCGACGGCCACGCCGTCCATCGCATCAACTTCAGCGGCGGCGACCGCGCGTACTGGGGATCGCTGCCCGCCGCCGATTTTCGCGGCACGCTCGAAGAACTGCCGGCGTACCTGGAAGAAAAACTCGGCGCGTGGAGCGTCTCCGACATCATCCTCTACGGCGACCGCCGCCCGGTGCACCTGCCGGCGATCGCGCTGGGCCGGCGGCTCGGCGTGCGCGTGCAGGTGTTCGAGGAGGGCTACTTCCGGCCGTACCTGGTGACCCTGGAGCGCGGCGGCGTCAACGGCAACTCCGCGTTGCCGCGCGATCCCGCCTGGTACCGCCGGGCGGGCAGGAGCCTGCCCGACTACGGTTACGGCGAACCTTTCCGCGCCAGCCTCAACGCCCGCGCTTACCACGACATCCGCTACGAAGTGGCCAACCTCACGAATCCGCTGCGGTTCCCGCGCTACCGCACCCACGTGCCCTACAACCGCTGGGTCGGCTACGCCGCGCACGCGCGCCGCTACGCGATGTTTCCGTTCCACGTGTCGCGCGACCGCGACCTGCTCGAGCGACTGAAGCACGAAACCGCCCCCATTTTCCTGCTGCCGCTGCAGCTGGAGAGCGACGTGCAGATCCGATATTACTCGCCGTTTGCGACGATGACGGCGCTGATCGGGCACGTGATGGGATCGTTCGCGCGTCATGCGCCGCCCGACTCGCGGCTGGTGATCAAGAACCACCCGCTCGATCCCGGCTTCGTCAATTACGACCGCCTGGTGTCGCGGCTGCGCCGGGAGATGGGCGTCGCCGGTCGCGTGGACTACGTGGACACGGGCGATGCTTCCGCCTTGAACCCGCGTGCGCGCGGCATCGTCACCGTGAACAGTACCGTCGGCATGTCCGCGCTGATGCTGGGCCGCCCGGCGATCGTGCTCGGCACCGCGATCTACAACATTCCCGGGCTCACCTGCCAGGGCCCGCTCGACGATTTCTGGCGCGAGACGCCGCCGCCCGACGCGGAACTGTTCCGGCTGTTCAGGAACACGGTGATCCATACCACGCAAATCCACGGCGGCTTCTACACGCCGGAGAGCATCGCGCTGGCTGCGAAGAACTGCCGACGGCTCCTGCTGGCGGAGCGCTCTCCGCTGGAGGAGTTGCTGTAATAGACAGGAGA
>CAZOQY010000292.1:2666-4202 GCA_964581835.1 uncultured Streptomycetaceae bacterium
AAACCCAACTGATTCAACGACACCCCCGCGAAACCGGCGGTGCTGACAACCGCATGGCTCCTCATGCGTTACTTCCTCCAGTGGGGTTGCATTTGCGGGGGAGGATATGACGATCGACGAAATTACCGAGCGTGTCATCGGATGTTGCTTCAAAGTGCACAAGGCTGTGGGCCAGGGCTTTCTCGAGAAAGTTTACGAAAATGCCCTGATGATCGAGTTGGAGGCCGGCGGCCTCGAGGCTCTTCAGCAAGTCCCGCTGTCGGTTAGTTACGAGGGGCAGATCGTTGGGGAGTATTTTGCAGATATTCTCATCGAGGATCGCGTGATATGCGAACTCAAGGCCAATCAGTTGCTGTCCACAGAGAATGAAGTTCAGCTGGTCAATTATCTTGCGGCTGCGGGGTGCGACGCGGGCCTGCTGATCAACTTTGGCAGGAGCGTGACCGTAAGGCGAAAGTTCCGGGAATACCAGAAAAGACAGGATTAATACCAGGCGAGAATTCAATCTGACATTTGAAATGACGTTGAATTGTTTTTCGATCTAATCTTGTTAATCTTGTTAATCCTGTCTATTAATGGGGTTGGCGGGTTTGCGAGCCATTTTGTGAATCCTGTCTGATGTCGAAGCTTGAGACCGTGTTGATCACCGGCGCGACGGGGGCGATCGGCAGCGCGCTGGCGAGGGCGTATGCCGCGCCGGGGCGGGTGCTGGTACTGCACGGCCGGAACACCGACCGGCTCGCCGCGATCGCGCGCGAATGCGAGGCTCTCGGCGCGAAGGTCGAGACGAAGGCGCTCGACGTGCGGGAAACGACGGCGCTGACCGACTGGCTGGAGGAAGTCACGTCACGGCGGGCGGTGGACCTCGCGATCGTCAACGCGGGCGCGATCAACGTGTTGCGCCCCGGTGAAACCCGGGAATCGCGGGAAGACGCCGAACGCGTGATGGACGTGAACGTCGGCGCGTCGCTCGCCACGGTCGCCGCGCTGCTGCCGCACATGCGCAAGCGCGGCAGCGGCCAGATCGCGCTGGTGAGCTCGCTGCTCGCCTGGTTCGGCATGCCGGTCGCGCCGGCGTACAGCGCCAGCAAGGCCGCGCTCAAATCCTACGGCGAGGCGCTGCGCCATCCGCTCGCGCAGCAGGGTATCCGTGTTTCCGTGGTGCTGCCGGGTTTCGTGAAGTCGGACATGAGCGACGAGCTCAACGTGCCCAAGCCTTTCATGATCACGGCGGAGGACGCCGCGCGCCGAGTCGTGCGCGGCCTCGAGCGGAACCGGGCCCGCATCAGTTTCCCGTTTCCGCTGAATTTCGGCTGCTGGTTTCTCTCCACGCTGCCGACCGGGCTGGCGCAGGGCATACTCGCGCTGCTCGGCTTTGGTAATAGACAGGATTGACAGAATACTTTTTCAGAACCCGTCAAGATCGTTAATAGACAGGATTAACAGGATTCACAGGATTAGTTCGAAAAGCGAAATTCCTTTTTGCTTCTGTTTTCAGCGAATTCGATACGTTTGAGACAGAATTACAGCTTCGCA
>CAZOQY010000293.1:0-4178 GCA_964581835.1 uncultured Streptomycetaceae bacterium
GATTTCACCGGCAGCGAGGGATGCACCACCAGCAGGCCGGGCGAATTCGCCGCCATCGTGATCGGCGCGAAATCCCTGATCGGGTCGTAGGGCAGCTTGCGCTGCAGGCTCGGCGCCGTCGTGAACGAGCTGCCGGCAAGCAGCAGGGTGTAGCCGTCGCGCGGCGCCCGGGCGGCCATCTCCGTCCCGATGAGGCTGCCGGCGCCGGGGCGGTTGTCGATGATGAACTGCTGGCCGAGACGCTCGGAGAGCTTCTGCGCGATCTGGCGGCCGACGATGTCGGCGCTGCCGCCGGCGGACAGCGGCACGATCACCCGGACGGGGCGGTCAGGATAGGTCTGGGCGAGGACGCCGGCGGTTCCGCCGAGCGCCATCACGGTCGCGAGGAAGCAGCAAGTTCGCATGGTGTACTGCGCCGGAGGCCTGAAAAACCAAGGATGAAGGCTCCGGTAACAAGTTGCAAGTCCTCAGGGGACAGACCACTAAGCGTGCTTAGTGGTCTGTCCCCTGAGGAACCTGATCGCATGTCAAAATGCAACGTGTCCCGAATTGTCCAGACAAGGAGACCGAACATGGATGCAGGTGATTTCCTGAAGCAACGCCGGGCGCTGCTGCGGGCCGCGGCGGCGACGCTCGTTCTCGGTGCCGTGCCGCCCGGCGCGCGCGCGGCGAACCCGGCGCCGGGCAAGATGAAGATCGGCGTCGTCGGTTCGGGCAACGTCGGCAGCGCGATCGGCACGGCGTGGGCCCACGCCGGGCACGCCGTCATGTTTTCCTCGCTCAACCTCGACCACGACAGGAAGCTCGCCGCAGCCGTGGGTCCGAATGCGACCGCCGGCACGCCGCGCCAGGCCGCGGCATTCGGCGACGTGCTGTTGATCTCGGTGCCGTACCACGCGCTGCCCGCGGTGGGGAAGGACCTCGGCGCGCTGCTGAAGGGCAAGATCGTGATCGACACCTGCAACCCGTTCCTCGAGCGCGACGGCGAAACCGGAAAGTGGGCGCAGGAAAAGGGCGCGGGCCTCGCTTCGGCGGAGCTGCTGCCCGGGGCGCGCATCGTGCGCGCGTTCAATGCGGTTGGCGCCGCGCGGATGGCCGAGGCGCACAAGACCGCGGGGCGCTACGGCATGCCGATCGCGAGCGACGATCCGAAGGCGGTCGCGACCGCGTCCGCGCTGATCCGCGACGTCGGCTACGAGCCGGTGCTGATCGGCGGGCTCGCGATGGGCCGCCACCTGGTGCCGCGCCAGCCGCTGGCGGGCGAGCGCTCGCCGGACGAGATACGCAAGATCGCCGCAACGCTCAATTGAGGCCCGTCGCCCGTCACGCGTCACGTGAACGGCGCGCCGCCGGCGCCGGTCACAGCTGCTTGAAGCCGATGTCGCGCGCGACCTTGCCCCACTTCTCCATGTCCTTGCGGATCCTGTCGGCGAAGAACTCGGGCGATTCGGTGTGGATCTCGAGCCCGTAGCTGTCGAGCTTCTCGCGCACGTCGGGCAACTGCACCGCGCGGTTCATTTCCTTGTTGAGCAGCACCACGATCTCGCGCGGCGTGCCGGCGGGGGCGATGAAGCCGAACCAGCCGCTGTTCTCGTAGCCGGGCAGCGTTTCCGCGATCGTCGGGAAATCGGGATACTTGGGCGAGCGCGTCGCGCGGCCGATGGCGAGGAGCTTGAGGCGCCCGGCATCGACGTGGGGCTTGACCGAGACGAAGGAGGTGATGGTCCCGTCGAGTTGCCCGCTCATGAGATCGGTCATGACGGGCGCCACGCCCTTGTACGGCACGTGCAGGTAGGTGAAGCCGCCGAGGCTGCGCAAGAGCTCGATCGAGAAATGAACGAAGGCGCCTTCGCCGTTGCTGCCGAAGGCGAGCTTGCCGGGGTTGGCGCGGCCGAATGCGACCAGGTCCTTCACGCCCTTGAACGGCACGGTGGGGTGCACCACCAGCCCGAGGAAGTTGGTCACCGGGATCTGGATCGCCACGAAATCCTTTAGCGTGTCGTAGGCGACCTTCTTGTAGGCGATCGGCACGATCACCATGTTGCCGCCCTGGCCGCAGCCGATGGTATAGCCGTCCGGCTTGGACTGGGCGATCAGCTGAAGCCCGAGCTGGCCGCCGGCGCCCACGCGGTTGTCCGCCGTGAGCGGCTGTCCGAGGCGCTCGCCGACTTTCTGGCCGATCAGCCGCGACAGGACGTCGCAACTGTCCCCCGGCGCCGCGGGAACGATGACGCGGACCGGCCTGGACGGGTAGGGCTGCGCGAAGGCGCTGCCGGCGGGCAAGGCCGCGGCGGCGAACAGGATCATCGAAATGGCGATGCGGATCATGGACTCTCCTCCCTGATGGGTGCTGCCGGCGAAAGTATGGACCCGGGAGCCGCCGTAAGACAAGGAGGGCCTGCTCCACACCTATAATGCGTCTCAGGTGCTGCGTCGCAGATACGGCGTCTCAGGTAAAGCGTCCCAGATACTGCGTTGCAGGTAGTGCGCCTTGTTTTAGACGCCTCATCTAAGACGCTTCATCTGCGACGTAGTACCTGCGACGCCTCATCTGAGACGCACTATCTGCGACGCCTTTTCACCTTTCGTCACTCAAGGCATGCTGCGACTCGTCCTCGATACCAACGTCTGGCTCGACTGGCTGGTGTTCGACGACCCGGCCATCGCGCCCGTAAAGGCGGCGGTGGCGGAGGGCCGGGCGGCGGTCTTCATCGACGAGGCGGTCGAGGCGGAGCTGGTTCGCGTCCTCGCCTATCCTTTCGGCGCGCGCTCGCTCGACGCGCAAGCGCAGGCGGATGCGCTCGAGCGATGCCGCCGCGTCGCTCGCAAGGCGGAAGGCGGAAGGAGGAAGGCGGAAGAGGACCCTCTCCCGAAGTGCGATGATCCTGACGATCAGAAATTTCTCGAGCTGGCGGCCGCGTGCGGGGCGGCATTCCTGCTGACGCGCGACGATGCGTTGCTGGAGATGGAGCGGCGAAAAATGCGGCCGCTGCCTTTCCGCGTCGTCACGCCGGTGGAGTTCGTCATGCAGTCCGGGTCGGCATGCTGATCGACGAAGAACTGATCCGCCGCTGCCGCATCCTCGCCGACAGTCATGCGCGGCGGCTCGGCCGGCCGCTCCTGCCGGGACTGCCGGCGGAGGGGCGCGCGCTGGCGCAGGCGCTCTACGATGCCCCGGCCGTGATCGTGTCGCACGGCGCCGAGGCCGACCCGGTGTTCTGGTTCGCGAACCGCGCCGCGCAGGCGCTGTGGGAAATGGACTGGGCGCGCTTCATCCGCACGCCTTCACGGCTGTCGGCCGAGCCGGATGAGCGGGCCACGCGCGAGGCACTGCTTAAGCGCGCGGCCGAGCGCGGTTACATCGACGACTACCGCGGCGTGCGCGTGAGCGCCACCGGCCGGCGCTTCGCCATCGAGGACGTGGTGTTGTGGGACCTCACCGACGAGCGCGGCGCGCGCTGCGGGCAGGCGGCGGTTTTCTCGAGGTGGAAGCACCTGGCTTGAATAAAGCGTCTCAGGTACTACGTCGCAGATACTGCGTCTCAGATAGATCGTCTCAGGTACTGCGCCTTACCTGCGACGCTTCATCTGAGACGTTTCACCTGAGACGCCTCATCTGCGACGCCTTACCCGCGCGTCGGTCACCTGACGCGCGTCGGCTTGTCCACCCAAATGACACGTAGTGCGTTTAAGAGAGATGCCGGGGCTGAGGAGCGGGGATTTCGGGACTTTTTTCACGGTTCGCGCCCGGTCCAGGAGTTCCGGCGGCAGGTGAAAGCGTTATATTGACCAGGCACGACAACCCAAGGAGGAAACCATGAAAACTCGCAACGCAATCGTTCTCGGCATTTCGCTCGCATTCGCTGCTCCAATCGCCTACGCACAGCAGGGCGGGCAAGGGGGTCAAGGCGGCGGCCAGGCCCAGTTGAAGAGCAAGTCGCAGGCGACCGTGCAAGGCGGCGGGCAGGGCGGCCAGGGCGGCGGCCAGACGCAGTTGAAGAGCAAGTCGCAGGCGACCGTGCAGGGTGGCGGGCAAGGCGGCCAGGGCGGCGGGCAGATGAAGAGCAAGTCGCAAGCGACGGTGCAGGGCCCGGCCCAGGGTCCGCAAGGCGCTCAATCGAAGGCCAAGGTCGACGGCATCAACAAGGGCCGCGGCGCGCTGTCCGACCAGGCCGGGC
>CAZOQY010000294.1:0-4170 GCA_964581835.1 uncultured Streptomycetaceae bacterium
GTCGGAAGCAGTATGTGCTTGTACATGTCGTCTCCTTGTTTCGTCGGGCGTCCCGTCGTCACTTCACGTACGGCATCACCCAGATCAGCATGCCGAGGATGTAGCAGACCACGGAGCAGACCAGGGTGAACGGTACGCTCCAGGCGAGGAATTCCCGCAACGAGATCTTGCGCCCGTCTTCCTTCTCGCCGAGGGTCATGGCGACATAGAGTGCCGGCGCCCCCGCCACGGTGAGGTTGCTGCCGAGCGTGCCCGACCACAGCAGCATCCAGTAGAGCGGCCACGGCTCGATGCCGCCCTGCCCCATTTCCTTGATGGTGTGCAGGAAGGTCAGGATGTAGGCGTCGTGCTCGACGATGCCCACGATGGGGATGGTGACCCAGTACAGCATCGTCACGCCCAGGGCATAGTTGTCGACGAAGACCGGCTTCATGGCGTCCGCGAGCTTGTCGAGGATGTGGCTCTTCTCCAGCCCGCCTACCAGCGCGAACAGGGCGATGTAGAAGAAGATCGCGCGCCAGTCGAGTTCCTGGAGACAATGCTCGAAGCTCGAGGCCCCCTTGACGCGGTCGCCCAGCATCACGAGCACCAGCACCAGTGAAATCGCCCCCGTCAGCGCGATGAATCCCAGTTGCACGCCGATATGCTCGCGCATCGACATCGCGACCACCGTGCCGAGGAACCAGACCACGACGACGGTGGCGAACAGCGGGTTCTCGATCTTCGCTTCGAGGCCCAGGCTCTTCAGGTCGGCCACGCGCTTGTGCCCGCGGAAACCGTAGAACCACATGGCGCCGAGTGTAATGATGAAAGTCACCATCAGGATCGGAAACGACGAGGGCTTGCCGAACTGCCAGATGAAGTCGAAGAACTCGGCGCCGGCGACGCTGTGCAGCATCTGCGGCGGCAGGTCGCCGATGATCAGCGCGGTGCCCATGAAGTTCGCGCCGAAGCCGATCATCAGGATCACCGGCACCACCGGCAGCTTCAACGCGCGCGCGAGCGGCAAGGCCACCGGCGCCATCATCAGGATGGTGACCACGTTGTCCACGAACATCGAGATGAAACCCGCCAGGAACGTCAGGATCATCACCAGCAGTCCCGGCCGGCCGCCGGACAGCTTCAACGCCTGTATCGAGAGCCAGCTCGGCACGCCGGACTTGCCGAAATAGCCGGCGATGATCCAGATGCCGACCAGGATTGCCATCACGTTCCAGTCGACGTACTTGAAGGCGTCGGTCTCGGTCATGATGCCGAGCCAGCACATGACCGCGACGCCGATCAGGGCCGCCAGCGTGCTGTCGATGACGTTGGTGATGACGGCGAGGATCGTGAGACCGAACACGATCAGCGTTAACCATTGCATCGGTTCCATGGGCAATCTCTTTGAGTTGGATTAAGGGTTGGAAGTCTGGGGTTGAACGGCGGCTGGCGGCGGCTCGACCCGGTCCGCCTTGTGCTTGGGGCTGGGGTGCCAGCCGACGACAGCCAGCATGACGAGAAACCCGATCACGTAGGCGATGGCCACGTGCCAGCCGTGCTTCAGCCACAAGCCAACCGACTTGGCCTGCGGATACATGTTGGAGAGCGCGACGCCGGCCGACGATCCGAACCAGATCATCGAGCCACCGAAGCCCACGGCGTAGGCCAGCATGCCCCAGTCGTAGCCGCCCTGCTTCAACGCCAGGGCGGTCAGCGGGATGTTGTCGAACACCGCGGAAACGAATCCCAGCGCAAACGCACTCTGCCACGACGCGGGCGGCAGCTTCTCCACCGGCATCAGCGAGGCGCAGGTGACCAGCGCGAGCAGGAAGATGCTGCCCTTCACCGCCTCCGGCACCAGCTTCCACTCCGGCTGGCGCAGCGGCACGCATAGGAGAATAACGACCCAAACCGAGACGCCGATGAACGGAAAGTGGTCGGCGAGGTGCTTGAAATTCATATTGACGGTCACGTTGGTCGCAATCGCCACGATCAGGATCGCCGCCACGATGCCGATCCGCGCCCAGTCCACCGGCTCGTGGCGCTGCTCGTTCCTGACGATGGGCGAGTAGCGCTGCTGCTGCAACGCGGCCGGGATGCCGAAGACCACGAGCGCTACGCTGGCGGCGACGTACGCGTCCAGCACGCTGATCGGGCTGACGCCGTCGAGCCACATCATGGTGGTGGTGGTGTCGCCCACCACGCTGCCCGCGCCGCCTGCGTTGGAGGCCGCGACGATGGCGGCGAGATAGCCGATGTGGACCTTGCCGCGGAATACGACGGCGGCCATCGCACCGCCGATCAGCGCCGCCGCGATGTTGTCGAGGAAAGAGGACAGCACGAAGATGAGGACGAGCAGCACGAAGCAGCCCTTCCAGTCGTCCGGCAGGAAGCGCGGCAGCACGTCCGGCACGCGGCTCTTCTCGAAATGATTGGAGAGCAGCGCGAAGCCGACCAGCAGGCACAGCAGATTGGTGAGGATCACCCACTCGTGTTGCATGTGCCCGATCAGGCCCCCGAAGCCGGCGCCGGTCTTGAAACCGGTGAAGCCCAGTTTGTAGAGAGCGATGGTGGCGAGACCCGTCAGCGCGACCTGCAAGGTGTAGTGGTGGAACACCGCCACTCCGATCAGCGTCAGCGCGAACAGGATGAATTCCACCGGGATGCCGAAGAGCGCGGGGCCTTCCGCCGCCAGGGCAGCGCCCGGGCAGGCCGCAAGCAGTGCAACGGCCGCAAGCCCCCACGGCGGCGGCGCTCGCCGCTGCGTATTGCGGATCATTCGATCATGCATGCGTTCCCCCTGGTGGTGCGATTCGTCGAGCCGCATGCTGGGGATGCCTCTGGCGGGCGCCGCAGAGCGGACTTCACCTCGGACGGTCTCTCCTGTCGTGACTACACCGTCCAGGCAAAGGTCTCGCTTGCAAACTGTGGTTGCCGACGGGACCGGGGATAACTGCTCCCGTGTTGACGGCCCAGCCGCGATGGCGATCCTCCTCGCCGCCGTAGCTACTCCCCTTTGGAGGGGCACTAGGTAATTACCCTTACGGGAAACCCCCTAATGCACGACCCGCTTTTTACCACGGGCATTTCCAGCGCGTCAACGCGCGCAGGCAAAAAAGACCCCGCGCGCTTGTGCGAACGATGGCCTAGAACAGACCGACCACCTTGCCGTCGTCGGTGAGGTCGATCTTCTCCGCCGAAGGCACCTTGGGCAGCCCCGGCATGGTCATGATGTCGCCGCAGATCATGACGATGAACTCGGCGCCGGCGGCGAGCCGCACTTCGCGGATGTTGACCATGTGCCCGGACGGCGCCCCGCGCACGCTGGCGTCGGTCGAGAAAGACGACTGGGTTTTCGCCACGCACACCGGGTAATGGCCGTAGCCGCCTTCCTGCAGCTCCTTGATGCGCCCGCGCACCTTGGTGTCGGCGCTGATGTCGGCCGCGCCGTAGACCCGGGTGGCGATCTTCTTCATTTTCTCCCACAGGGGGTCGGCGTCCTCGTAAACGAAAGTCGGGCTCGACTTCTGTTCGCACAGGTCGACGACGATGCGTGCAAGCTCGGCCGCGCCCTTGCCGCCGTCCGCCCAGTGCGTCGCCACCACCACCTTCGCGCCCAGCTTGCCGATGCGGTCGGTGAGGAGGTCCATTTCCGCCTTGGTGTCGGCGATGAAGCGGTTGATCGACACCACGCACGGAATGCCGTAGACGTCCTTCACGTTCCTGACGTGACGCTCGAGATTGACCAGCCCCTTCTCCAGCGCCGCCAGGTTTTCCTTGTTGAGGTCGTCCTTGCCGACGCCGCCGTGGTGCTTCAGCGCGCGCACGGTGGCGACGATCACGCCGGCATTGGGCTTGAGCCCCGCCTTGCGGCACTTGATGTCGAGGAATTTCTCGGCGCCGAGATCCGCTCCGAATCCCGCTTCGGTGACGACGTAATCGCACAGCTTCAGCGCGGTCTGGGTCGCGATCACCGAGTTGCAGCCGTGGGCGATGTTGGCGAACGGGCCGCCGTGGATGAAAGCCGGGTTGTTCTCCAGCGTCTGCACCAGGTTGGGCGCGACCTGGTTCTTCAGCAGCACGGTCATCGCGCCGTGCGCCTTGAGGTCGCGCGCGCGCAGGGGCTTCCCGTCGCGGGTGTAGCCGAACACGATGTTGCCGAGGCGCTCCTTCAGATCCTTGACCGAC
>CAZOQY010000295.1:0-4167 GCA_964581835.1 uncultured Streptomycetaceae bacterium
CGTGCGCGCCTTCTCCTTCTCGGCGGGCGGCACCGCGTCCTCGAGATCGAGCTGGATCACGTCGGCGCCGCGGGTGTGCGCCTTGTCGACGAATTTCTCGACGTTGACCGGCACGTACATCAGCGAGCGCCACACTGGCAGATCGGGTTTCATGCTTCTTCCTCCTGATGCGATGATTGTCCCTCGCACACGTCGCCCGCGGCGAGCAGTTTTGCGTAGGCTGACTCGTCCACGCCGACCTCGGCGAGCAGCGCGCGGTTGTGTTCGCCGAGACGAGGCGCGGGCGTGCGGATCGAGCCCGGCGTCCGCGACAGCCGCGGCACCACGTGGTGCATCGGGAACGACCCCATGTCGGGGTCCGGGTAGTCGGCGATGAGTTCGCGCGCGAGCACGTGCGGGTCCTCGAGGATCTGGCGGATGTCGTAGATCGGGCCGATCGTGACCTCGGCCTGCTCGAAGAACGCGACGTTCTCCGCCTGGCTGCGCCGCGCGACGAACTCGCCGATGATGGCGTCGAGGTCCGCGGCATGTTTCACGCGCTCGGCGTTGGTGCGGTAACGCGGGTCGTCGGCGAGCTCCGGGCGGCCGATCGAGCGGAACACGCGTTCGGCCATCTTCTGCGTCGAGGCCGACAGGCACACGTACAGGCCGTCGCTGCAGCGGTAGGCGTTGCGCGGCCCGGCGTTGGTCGAGCGGCTGCCGGTGCGCGGCTTGACCTTCCCGGTCAGGCGGAAGTTGGCGGCTTGGGGCCCCAGCACCGCGAGCATCGGGTCGAGCAGCGGCAGGTCGATCACCTGGCCGCGGCCGCCGTTCTGTTCCACCTCGCGCAGCGCGATCATCGCGGCGGAGGCGCCGTAGAGGCCGGCGACGGTGTCCGCCAGGTAAATCGGCGGCAGCACCGGCTCGCGGTCGGCGAAGCCGTTGAAGGAAGCGAAGCCCGACATGCCCTCGACCAGCGTGCCGAAACCGGGACGCCGCCGGTAGGGGCCGTCCTGGCCCCAGCCCGAGATGCGCACGATCACCAGTTTCGGGTTCAATTCGAGCAACGCCTCGGGCCCCAACCCCATCTTCTCGAGCGTGCCGGGCCGGAAGCTCTCGACCAGCATCGCCGCCGTGGGCACCAGTTTCGCGAACAGTTCGCGCGCGCCTGCGTGGCGCAGCTCGAGGCCGAGGCTTTTCTTGTTGCGCGCGTAGATCTTCCAGTTGGTCGGCACGCCCTGTGTCTGCCACGCGCGCAGGGTATCGCCCGCGGGCGGCTCGACCTTGACCACTTCGGCGCCGAAATCGCCGAGGACCTGCGTCAGCATGTTGCCGGCCACCAGGCGCGAGAGGTCGAGCACGCGCACGCCTTCGAGCGGCCCGCGGGCGGCGGGCTCGTACGACCTGCGCGGCAGCGCGGCGGTCATTCGGGCTTGATGTTGGCGTCTTGCGCGACCTTGCGCCAGCGCTGAATCTCGTTGGCGACGAACCGGGTGAATTCCTCGCGCGACATCACGCTCGGCTCGGCGCCCTCCGTGGCGAAGCGCTGCTTCAGCTCGGGCGACTGCAGCGCCCGGGTCAGTTCCGAGGCCAGGCGGTTGACGATGTCGGCGGGCGTTTTCGACGGCGCCGCGATGCCCCACCAGAACTCGGCGAAATAGCCGGGCACGCCGGATTCGCTGATCGTCGGCATCCCGGGCATGAACGACGAGCGCTTCTCGCTGCCGACGGCGATCGCTTTCAGGCGCCCGGCCTGCACCTGGGTCATGGCCGAGGGCAGGCTCGTCATCACCATCTGCGTGTGGCCGCCCATCAGGTCCGTCAGCGCCGGCGCAACGCCTTTGTACGGCACGTGCACGATTTTGATCGCCGCCATCCTCGCGAACAGCTCGGTCGCCATGTGGTTGTGGCCGCCGGTGCCGGTCGAGCCGTAATTGATCTGGCCGGGCTTCGCCCTCGCCAGGGCGATCAGTTCCTTCACGTTCTTCACCGGCAGCGACGGGTGCACGACGGCCAGCAGCGGGCCGCGCGCCATCATGCCGATGTAGGCGAAATCGCCCATCGGGTCGTACGCCATTTTCGTGCGCAGCGCGGCGTTGGCCGTGAACGACGCCTGCACGTTGACCAGCGTGTAGCCGTCGGGCGCCGACTTGGCGACGTGGTCCGCGCCGATCATGCCGCCGGCGCCGCCGCGGTTGTCGATCAGGACCTGCTGGCCGAGCCCCGGGGCCATCGCCTGCGCGGTGAGGCGCGAGAGCACGTCGTTGCTGCCGCCGGGCGGGTAGGGCACGACCAGGCGCACCGGCTTGGCGGGGTAGCCCTGCGCGGCGGCGTGGGACGCGAGCCCCAGCGCGCACAGTGCGAGGCCAAAAACACGCGGGATGCTCATCGGTTTGCTCCTCGGTTCTTTATCGTGCGAACCCGCCCCGCGGCGGGACCGTCAGCGGTGCTCGGCGCCGCTCGCGAGCTGGCGCTCGATCTGGCGCGACTCGCCTTTCAGCAGCTGCGCGACTTCGGTCGAGCGCTTGTCGCTCATGCGGCTGGTGATGGTGGAAACCGACAGCGCGGCGAACGCGATGCCGCTCTGGTTGCGCAGCGCCTGGCCCACCGAGCGCACGCCGGCCAGTCCCGGCACCTCGCGCATGGCGTAGCCGAGCTTTTGCGAGCGCTTGACCTGGGAGAACAGGGTGCCCGGGTTCAGGCCGTATTCGGGCAGCCGGCCGGAATTAGCGCCGACGACTTTCTGGATTTCTTCCTCGGGCAGCGCGGACAGGATGGCGAGCGAGCCGGTGCCGACGCCGAGCGGGCGGCGCATGCCGATCTCGAGCGTGAAGGTCTTGATCGGGAACGTGCCCTCGCGCCGGTCGAGGCACACCGAGTCGAGGCCGCTGCGCTGGGTGAGGAACACCGTGTCGCCGGTGGCCTCGGCGATGCGCGTCAGCGCCGGGTGGCAGATCTCGCGCAGGTTGAAGCGCGGCGTCGCCGTGAGGCCCAGCTCGAACACCATCGGCCCGAGAAAATAGCGGTGCGAGTCCGGGTCCTGCTGCACCATGCTCTCGGTGGCGAGGCACTTCAGCATGCGGTGCACGGTCGGGCGCTGCAGCCCGGTGCGCGTGGCGAGGTCGAGCAGCCGCGAGCCGCTGCGGTTGTGCGCGGCGATCTCGCGCAACAGCGTCAGCGCGCGCTCGATGCTCTGGGTTCCGGTCAGGCGGCTGCCGTCGTCGGCTTCGGTCTTGCGTGGCATGAAGGGTTGAGTCCGTATCGTGAGCGAAGCGGGATTATGCCACCAGAAACGATTCTGGCAAAACGGGTCCTGCTATGCTAGTTTGCAGGGAGAACAGCGGCCGATCCGGCCGCGACATATTCTGGACTTTCCGGCCGGAAAAGACCGACTCGCACCCGCCCGGGCCCAGCACGGAGTTACCCCACGGAGTTCCCGATGAGACTCAAGGGCAAGATCGCGCTGATTGCCGGCGCCAGCCGCAACATCGGCAAGGAGATCGCGCTCACCTTCGCGCGCGAGGGCGCTGACCTGGTGCTGGTGTCGCGGCAGATGAACGACGACCTCAAGCAGGCGGCGCGGGAGTGCGAGAGCCGCGGCGTCAGGGTGCTGCCGGTCGCGGCGGACGTGGGCGACCACGAAGCGGTGAACCGCGCGGTGCGGCAGGCCGAGGACCATTTCGGCCGGGTCGACGTGCTGATGAGCGTTGCCGCCATCCGGCCGCACAAGCCTTTCTGGGAAATCAGCTTTGATGAGTGGAACCAGGTGCTGGCCGTCAACCTGTCCTCGACCTTCTATCTCGCCCGGGCGCTGGCGCCGGGCTGGATCGGGCGCCGCAGCGGCGGCAGCATCGTCGCCATCGGCGGCATGGCCTCGGTCACGTCACAGCCGAACCGCGCCCACGTCATCGCTTCGAAGACCGGGCTCTACGGGCTCATCAAGGCGCTCGCGCTCGAGCTCGGGCCCTACAACGTGCGCGCCAACCTGCTCGCGGCGGGCCTGATCGGCACCGAGCGGCGCAACCCCGAGTGGTACCCGGAAGGCGGCGGCGTGCCGCACGGGATTGCCCACAAAACCCCGGACGCCACGCCCGTCGGCCATTCCGCGGGCACGCCGCTCGGGCGGCCCGGCCGGCCGCAGGAGGTCGCCAACGTGGCATTGTTTCTCGCGTCCGACGAGTCTTCCTT
>CAZOQY010000296.1:0-4117 GCA_964581835.1 uncultured Streptomycetaceae bacterium
GCAAGCTGAAGCCCGGCGTCACCGCCACCGACCTCGTGCTGACCGTCACCGAGCTGCTGCGCAAGACCAACGTCGTCAACAAGTTCGTCGAGTACTTCGGCGAAGGCGCGGCCTCGCTCACGCCGACCGACCGCGCGACCGTTTCCAACATGTCGCCCGACTACGGCGCCACCTGTGGCTTCTTCGCGATCGACGAGAAGGCGCTCGAGTACTACCGTATGTCGGGCCGCGAAGAGCACGTCGACGCGATCGAGTCCTACCTCAAGGCGCAGGGGATGTTCGGCATCCCGAAAAAAGGCGAGATCGACTACACGCAGGTGGTGGAGCTCGACCTCTCGACCGTGCGCCCCAGCGTGTCGGGCCCGAAGCAGCCCGAGGAGCGCATCAACCTCGAAGGCATCGGCGCCCGCCTCACCGAGCTGTTCTCGAAGCCCGTGGCCGAGGGCGGCTACAACAAGCCGGCCGCCGACATCGGCAAGCGCTTCCCGGTCGCCAACGCGGCCATCGGTGACGTCGGCCACGGCGACATCAGCATCGCCGCCATCACTTCCTGCACCAACACGTCGAACCCCTGGGTACTGCTGGCCGCCGGCCTGCTCGCGAAGAAGGCCGTCGAGAAAGGCATGAAGCCGCATCCGCGCGTGAAAACGTCACTCGCGCCCGGCTCCAAGGTGGTCACGGCCTACCTGAAGGACTCCGGCCTGCTGCCGTACCTGGAGCAGCTGGGCTTTCACGTGGTCGCCTACGGCTGCACCACCTGCATGGGCCTCGCCGGCCCGCTCGACAAGGACCTCGAGGAATCCATCGTCAAGAACGACGTGATCTCCGCGGCGGTCCTCTCGGGCAACCGCAACTTCGAGGCGCGCGTGCACCAGAGCCTGAAAGCCAACTTCCTGATGAGCCCGCCGCTGGTCGTCGCGTTCGCGCTCGCCGGCACGGTGCTGAAGAACGTCGACACCGACCCGCTCGGCAAGGACAAGAGCGGCAAGCCGGTGTTCCTGAAGGACCTCTGGCCCACGCCCGCCGAAGTGGACGCGGTGATGAAGTTCGCGACCAATCCCGCCAACTTCAAGCGCGAGTACAGCGATCTCTCGGGCGCGAAGGATCTGTGGGACGCGATCCCCGAAGCCAAGGGCGCACTGTTCCAGTGGGATCCGAAATCGACCTACATGCTCGAGCCGCCGCTGTTCGAAGGCTTCAGCCCGAAGCTGCCCTCCGTCAACGACGTGAAGAACGGCCGCGCGCTGGGCATCTTCGGCAACAAGCTGACCACCGACCACATCAGCCCGGTGGCGCCGATCCGCAAGGGCACCCTCGCCGGCGACTGGCTGATCGCCGCCGGCAGCAAGGATCTGTCGAGCTTCGGCTCGCGCCGCACCAACCACGAAGTGATGGTGCGCGGCGCGTTCGCCAACCCGCGCATCAAGAACCTGATGGTCCCGGGCAGCGAGGGCGGCGTCACCTTGCACCAGCCCTCCGGCGACAAGATGCAGATCTTCGACGCCTCCATGCGCTACCAGAAGGACGGCGTGCCGCTGTTCGTGTTCGGCGGCGAGGCCTACGGCACCGGCTCCTCGCGCGACTGGGCGGCCAAGGGCACCCAGATGCTCGGCATCAAGGTCGTCGTCGCGCGCGGCTTCGAGCGCATCCACCGCTCGAACCTGATCGGCATGGGCGTGCTGCCCTGCCAGTTCAAGGGCGAGGACAGCGTGCAATCGCTGAAGATCGACGGCACCGAGACCTTCGACCTCATCGGCGTTGCCGGCGGCAACGTCAAGCCGATGCAGGACGTCACGCTGGTGATCCATCGCAAGGACGGCTCGACGCAGAACGTCACCGTCACGTTGCGCGTGGACTCGCCGATCGAGGTCGAGTACCTGAAGCATGGAGGCATTCTTCCTTACGTACTTCGTGAACTGATGGCGGCGTAATTACAAGGGACATATCCATGGCACAAGACCCGTTCAATGCCCTGCGCGACTTCACGCCCTCCCCGGGCAGGAAGGGACGCTACTACTCTCTCGCGGCGCTGGAGCAGGCCGGGCTCGGCAAGATCTCCCGCCTGCCGCGCTCCATCGCCGTGGTGCTGGAAGCACTGGTGCGCCACTGCGACGGCAAGCTCGTCACGGAAGAGCACGTGCGGGCGCTTGCCGCCTGGCAGGCGAACGGCAAGCGCACCGCCGAGATCCCGTTCATCGTCGTGCGCATCGTGCTGCAGGACCTGATCGGCTTCGGCACGCTGAACGACCTCTCAGCCATGCGCGCGGCGGCGGGCCGCCTGGGCGTGTCGCCCGACCGCATCGAGCCGCTGGTGCCGGTGGACGTGGTGGTGGACCACTCGGTGGAAATCGACGTGCACAACGCGCCCGACGCCGTGAAGCGCAACCAGGAAATCGAGTTCAAGCGCAACGCAGAGCGCTACCGCTTCGTCAAGTGGGCGCAGGGCGCATTCAAGACCGTGCGCGTGGTGCCGCCCGGCAACGGCATCATCCACCAGATCAACATGGAATACCTCTCCCGCGGCGTGTGGGAGAAGGACGGCGTCTGGTTCCCGGACACCGTGTTCGGCACCGATTCCCACACCACCATGGTCAACGGCATCGGCGTCGTCGGCTGGGGCGTGGGCGGCATCGAGGCCGAGGCCGGCATGCTCGGCCAGCCCAACGCCTTCCTCACCCCGGACGTGGTGGGCTGCCACATGACCGGGAAACTCCGCGAAGGCGTCACCGCCACCGATCTCGCCCTGACCGTCACCGAATTGATGCGCAAGGCCAAGGTCGTGGCCAAGTTCGTCGAGTTTTACGGCGCGGGCGCTGCCGCCCTCACCGCCGCCGACCGCTGCACGGTGGCCAACATGGCCCCCGAGTACGGCGCGACCATGGGCTACTTCCCGGTCGACGACAAGACGCTGGACTATTTCCGCACCACCGGCCGCACCCCGGACCAGGTCGCCGCCATCGAGTCCTACTTCAAGGCGCAAGGCCTGTTCGGCATGCCGAAGCCCGGCGAGGTGGACTACAGCCAGGTGATCGAGCTCGACCTCGAGAGCGTCGTGCCCAGCCTGTCAGGCCCGAAACGCCCGCAGGACCGCGTCAACCTGCCGGACCTCGGCCGCAACTTCGACATGCTGTTCTCCGCGCCGGTCGACAAGAACGGCTACGCCCGCCCTGCCGCCGATCTCACGCGCCGGGTGCCGAGCGGGCACGACGGCTTCGACGTGGGCCACGGCGACGTGCTGATCTCGTCGATCACGTCCTGCACCAACACCTCCAACCCCGCTCTGCTGCTCGCGGCCGGCCTGCTCGCGAAGAAGGCGGTCGAGAAAGGCCTCAAGGTCAGCCCGCGCGTTAAGACATCGCTCGCGCCGGGCTCCAAGGTCGTCACCGCCTACCTGCGCGACGCCGGGCTGCTGCCCTACCTGGAAAAGCTGGGCTACGGTGTCGTCGCCTACGGCTGCACCACCTGCATGGGCGCCGCCGGCCCGCTGGATGCGAAGATCGAGGAAGCCGTGGTGTCGAAGGACCTCGTCACCTGCGCCGTGCTCTCGGGCAACCGCAACTTCGAAGCGCGCGTGCACGCCAACCTGCGCGCGAACTACCTCGCCAGCCCGGCGCTGGTGGTGGCCTACGGCATCAGGGGGACGGTGCGCACGGACCTCACCCAGGATCCGCTCGGCACCGGCTCCGACGGCAAGCCCGTTTACCTCAAGGACGTGTGGCCGACCGATGCCGAGGTCGCGGCGCTGATGAAATTCGCTTCCAACGCCGAGCATTTCCGCCGCGAGTACGGCGACCTGTCCGGCGCCAAGGAACTGTGGGAAGCGATCCCCACCATCCCCGGCGCGGTGTACGAATGGGACCCCAAGTCCACCTTCATCAAGGAGCCGCCGTTCTTCGACGGCGTCACCCGCACGCCGGGCAAGGTCACCGACATCAAGGGCGCGCGCGCGCTCGCCATCCTCGGCGATTCGATCACGACGGACCACATCAGCCCGTCCACCAAGATCCGCCCGGGCACCCCGGCCGGCAAATGGCTCGAGCCTTACGGCACGCCGCCCTCAGACCCTCACAACCGAATTTATCTAATTCGCACAACCTTTTCGCCCTCGTCACGACCA
>CAZOQY010000297.1:0-2721 GCA_964581835.1 uncultured Streptomycetaceae bacterium
GCGATGCCGGGCCCCGCGGGCGGGTTGCCGTCGAGGATGTCCATCTGCTTCAGATCGACCGCTCCGGCCAGTCCGGCCGCGGAAATATTCTCGCGCGCCCGCGCGAGAATATTTCCAGATTTGTCGGAACCGTGGATGGACAGCGGAGCAGATTGCCTGCGCCGCGCCCGGGCCTTGTCCTGCAAGGCCCGCCATGCCTTGCCGTTGAAATTTTCGAGCTTCTCGAAACCGAAGGTGCGGTTCAGTCCCGGCGCCGCGTCCTGCGCCATCATCGCCGCCTCGACGAGGAACGTCCCGCTGCCGCACATGGGATCGAAGAGAGGGGTCGGGACGGTCCATCCGGTGAGCTTGAGTATGCCTGCAGCCAGGTTTTCCCTTAATGGCGCATCGCCGGTGGCGATGCGCCATCCGCGCTTGAACAGCGCATCGCCCGAGGTGTCGAGGTAGAAGGTCGCCTCGTCCCGGGTCAGGAAGACGTGAATGCGGACGTCCGGCGCGTGGGTGTCCACATCCGGACGTTTTCCGTGTTTCTCGCGGAAAAC
Organism: uncultured Streptomycetaceae bacterium; assembly: GCA_964581835.1. GTDB lineage: Bacteria > Pseudomonadota > Gammaproteobacteria > Burkholderiales > SG8-41 > SG8-41. Next base: position 543 of record CAZOQY010000297.1, read on the forward strand.
GTCACACACGGCGTCCTTGACGGAGAGCGTGACGAAGTCGAGGCTCTTGACGGGGGACTTGATCGCCGAGACGTTGACCCGGATCGTGCGGCGCACGTCGAAATGGCGCGGCCAGGGCAGCGCCCGCGCGGCGTCGAAAATGTCGCGCTCGGAGCGGTAGCGGGCGCGGCCCGCCTGCCACAGCACGCGGCTGGCGACGCGGCTCTCCAGGTTGACCGCATAGCACAGGGCCAGATCGCCGCCGAAAGCCACGCCACCGTCCACCGGGCCGACGTCGCCGGCGCCGAGGGCGGCCAACTCGTCGGCCAGCACTTTTTCCAGCCCGCGCGGGCAGGTGGCGAAGAACTGCTCCATCAAGAAGGCGCGAACGAGTGAACGGGTGAACGAGTGAACGGGTATTCGCAGGCTCCCTCTCCCCCGTCTATCGGGGGAGAGGGCAGGGTGAGGGGGCTCACTCGTTCACCCGTTCACTCGTTCGCTCAGGCGCGCTCAATTCTTTGCGCGCATTACCGGATTGCTCAGCACGCCGATGTCCTTCTGGCTGATCTCGACCACGTCGCCGTCCTTGAGATCCGGCTCGGTCGCGTTGTCGGTGCCGAGCCAGATGACGTCGCCGGGCCACAGCGTCATGTATTTCGTTATCTCCGCGATGTAGCGTTGCGCCGAGAACAGCATCTTGCCGGTGTCGTATTCCGTCGCGGTGACGCCGTTCACCCTGATGGCGACCGTGAGTTTCATGGGGTCGAGGCCGGTGGCGATGAACGGCCCCATCGGCTTGAAGGTGTCGCTGTTCTTCGCGCGCCACAGCGTGCGGTCCTGCTTCTGCCAGGTGCGCTCGGAGACGTCGTTGCCGAGGGTGTAGCCCAGCACGCAGGAGAGGGCGTCCTGCTCCGACAGGTTGCGGGCCTTCTTGCCGATGACGGCGACGAGTTCACCCTCGAACTGGACCGGTCCGGGCGAGTCGGCGGGAATCACGATGGCTTCGCCGGTCGCGATGAGCGCGTTGTTGGCGCGGTAGCCGACGTCCGCTTTCTCCGGCGGCTTGGTATGGGTGCCCTTGCGCTTGTTGGCCCACTCGATGTGCGCCGCGTAGTTGAGCCCGGCGCAGTAGAAGGTGGGTGGCACGCAGGGCGTGAGCGTCTTCAGGGCGGAGATCGGGTGTTTCTTCGACGTGGCCTTGTGGCCGTCGAAGATCGAGCCTTCCAGCTCGGTCACCTGGTCGCCTTCGACGGCGCCGTAGAACACGCGGCCCTGCTGCTCGAAACGTCCGAATCTCATCGATTTCTGCCCCGGTTGCGGTTTTCCGATAGAAAAATAAGCCGCGGACACCCGCGGCTTATTTTTCTACTGGCAACGGCACGACCACCTCAAACTCCAGGCGCACGCTGCGGTTGCGGTTCTCGCGCAGGTCCGCCACGCGCGCTTCAAGCGCGGCGCCGCGGTCCAGCTGGCGCGCCACGGCGGCGTTGTCGCGGCGCGGCACGTAACCCAGCTTCGCGCCGCGCCACTCGACGCGAACCGCGTTGGCATCATACGGATTATCCTTCTCGCGCACCAGTTGCAGGCGGTCGCCCGGTCTCATGTCGCGCCAGACTTCCGCACCCTCGTAATGGCGGAAGCCGGCGAGCGGCGAACGCTGGACGACGATCACGGCTTCGGCGCCCCATGACGGTGGGGCGAAGGCCGCAAAGGCCAGGGTTGCCGCAGCCAGCAGTCTCGACGGGCATCTCATATAAGGTTTACCGGCGGATTGGCCGGTAAACCTCCTAGAACGGTTTGACGACGGCGAGGATGACAACGGCGATCAGGATGACCACCGGGAACTCGTTGAACCAGCGGTACCAGACGTGTCCGTGGACGTTGCGATCGTGCTTGAAATCATTGAGCAACTTGCCGCACCAGAGGTGATAGGCGATGAGGACGCCGACCAGCGCGAGCTTGGCGTGCAGCCAGCCGCCGCCGATGCCGTAGCCCAGCCACAGCCACAGGCCGAAGCCGACGGTGAGCGCCGCCCCCGGCGTCATGATCCCGTAGTAGAGCTTGCGCTCCATCACCTTGAAGCGCTCGCGGCTCGCGGCATCTTCGGCCATGGCGTGATAGACGAACAGCCGCGGCAGGTAGAACAGGCCCGCGAACCAGGTCACCATGAAGATGATGTGGAAGGCCTTGATCCAGAGCA
>CAZOQY010000297.1:2821-4111 GCA_964581835.1 uncultured Streptomycetaceae bacterium
TTACTTCAGCAGGCGGCGGCGCGTCAGCACCAGCGCGACGTAGAAGCCCGCGGCGGCGTAGGCGGCGAGCACGGCGAAGTGCAGCAGGATGTCGGCGGGAATCGCCCCGCTCATCAGCGGCCGCGCCAGCGCCACGGCGTGGGTGAGCGGCAGGAACTGCGTCACCACTTGCAGCGGGCCGGGCAGTTGCGACACCGGGAAGAAGACGCCGCATAGCAGCACCATGGGCGTGATCAGGAGCGTGAAGTAGTACATGAAGAAGTCGTAGCTGGGAGAGACGGCGGTCATGATGAGCCCCAGGCAGGCGAAGGCGAGCCCGGTCAGGAACAGGACCGGCACGACCCACAGCGCCAGCGCCGATTGCACCACGCCCAGCGCCCACGCCACCAGCAGCACCGCCACGCCGGAGAGAAAACTCTTGCTCGCCGCCCACAGCGCCTCGCCCAGCACCACGTCGTCGAGCGTCACCGGGGCGTTCATGATCGCGTCCCAGGTTTTCTGCACGTGCATGCGCGAGAAGCCCGAGTACATCGCCTCGAAGGAGGCGCTCATCATGGTGCTCGAGCACACGATGCCGGTGGCGAGGAAGGCGATGTAGGACATGCCGCCGACGTCGGTCAGCATCGCGCCCAGCCCGTAGCCCAGGCCCAGCATGTAGATCAGGGGGTCGGCGAGGTTGCCCAGCATCGAGGGGATGGCGAGCTTGCGCCACACCAGCGAGTTGCGGCGCCAGACGTGAATCGGGCGCAGGCTGAACGAGGGGAAGGCCAGGAGGCTGGTGGTCATGAGAGGTTCTCGCTAGTGCTTTTCAAATGCGTGATTCGTGAATGGTGATTCGTGATTCGAAGCATCGGGCAGTTGTTTGGGTCGATTCACGACTCACGAATCACGATTCACGCCGTTCTAGTCCCTCAGCTCACGCCCGGTGAGCTTGAGGAACACGTCCTCGAGATTCGCATGGCGATGCAGATAGCGCAGATCTTCCCGCTGCTCCAGGTTCTGGACCAGCGGGCCGGCGTCGTTCGCGTAGCAGAACATGGTCTCGCCCGCCTTCTCCCAGCGCTTCGCGAGCGACTGCCCGTGGTCGCGGGCCCAGCGTTCCGCGCCGTCGCCGTACACCTCCACCACCTGTGGTTCGATATGGCGTGCGATCAGTTCGCGCGGCGCGCCGATCGCGATGATGCGTCCGCGATCCATGATGGCGATGCGGTGGGCGAGCCGCTCGGCCTCGTCCATGAAGTGGGTGGTGAGGAAGATGGTCTTGCCCCGGGCCAGCAGCCGCCGCAGCCG
>CAZOQY010000298.1:0-4106 GCA_964581835.1 uncultured Streptomycetaceae bacterium
TCGACCCAGACCGTGCCGCCCTCGACGCGGACCGGGAAAGTCTCGATGCGCACGTCGGGATCCTCCAGGCATTGCCCGGAGGCGAGGCTGAAGTGCTGCTTGTACACCGGCGAGGCCACGACCAGCTCCCCTTTCAGGTCGCCGACGATGCCGCGCGAGAGCACGTTGGCGCGCGAGAACGGGTCGTGGTTGGAAAGCGCGTAGACGCTGTCGTCGTCGAGCCGGAACACCGCGACCTGGCGTGCGCCGACGAGCGCGCATACGCCGGTGTTGGGCACGATGTCGGCGAGCCGGCAGACGGGCACCCAGCGGCCGTCTGCCGGCGGTGACGAGTGACGGGTGACGAGTGACGGGATTCCCGCGCCGCGGAGGTCATCATTCATCCTTCAGCCCTCATCCTTCGACGAGCGCGGGCTCGCGCTCGTCCAGGCGCGCGGGCCGGATCTGGCCGCGCTCGGCGACGAACACGACGTTCGCGTCCGGCAGGTCGCTGTTCACGAAATGACGGAAGCGCTTCAGCGTCTCGGGGTCGTTGATCGCCTTCTTCCACTCGCATTCGTAGGTGTCGACCAGCCGCTGCATGTCCGCTTCCAGTTCGGCGCCCAGCCCGAGCGAGTCCTCGCACACCACCTGGCGCACGTAGTCGATGCCGCCTTCCAGGTTGTCGAGCCAGGTCGAGGTGCGCTGCAGCCGGTCGCCGGTGCGGATGTAGAACATCAGGAAGCGGTCGATGAACTTCACCAGCGTCGCGTCGTCGAGGTCCTTCGCCAGCAGGTCGGCGTGGCGCGGCTTGATGCCGCCGTTGCCGCACACGTACAGGTTCCAGCCTTTCTCCGTGGCGATGATGCCGACGTCCTTGCCCTGCGCCTCCGCGCACTCGCGCGTGCAGCCGGACACCCCCATCTTGAGCTTGTGCGGCGAGCGCAGGCCCCGGTAGCGGTTCTCGACGTCGATCGCCATCTTCACCGAATCCTGCACGCCGAAGCGGCACCAGGTGCTGCCGACGCAGGACTTCACCGTGCGCAGCGCCTTGCCGTAGGCGTGACCGGATTCGAAGCCGGCGTCCACCAGCTCGCGCCAGACGAGCGGCAGCTGTTCCACGCGCGCGCCGAAGAGGTCGATGCGCTGCGCGCCGGTGATCTTGGTGTAGAGACCGTATTTTTTCGCCACGCTGCCCAGCACCACCAGTTTCTCGGGCGTGATCTCGCCGCCGGGCACGCGCGGCACGATGGAATAGGTACCGTCCTTCTGCAGGTTGGCGAGGTAGTGGTCGTTGGTATCCTGCAGCGGCGCGTGCTTGGGCTTCAGGATGTACTCGTTCCAGCACGCGGCGAGGATCGAGGCCATCGCCGGTTTGCAGATGTCGCAACCGCGTCCCTGGCCGTGCTTCGAGATAATCTCGTCGAATGTCTTCAGGCCCCCGACGCGCGTCAGGTGAAACAGTTCCTGGCGCGAGTACGGGAAGTGCTCGCACAGGTGGTTCTTCACCTCCACGCCGCTCTTCTTCAGCTCGGCGTCGAGGATCTGCTTCACCAGCGGCCCGCAGCCGCCGCAGGTGGTGCTCGCTTTCGTCGCCTTCTTCAGCGCGCCGATCGTCGTGCAGCCGGCCGCCACCGCGTCGCAGACGCCGCCCTTGCTGACGTTGTTGCACGAGCAGATCAGGGCGGACGCCGGCAGCAGGTCCACGCCCAGTCCTTTGGCGCTTCCACCTTCGCGCGCGGGCAGAATGAGGTCCTCGGGATGCGCCGGCAGCGGGATCGCGTTCAGCGCCATCTGCAGCAGGCTGCCGTATTCGGCGGCGTCGCCGACGAGGATCGCCCCCAGCAGCTGCTTGCCGTCGCCCGAAACCACCAGCTTCTTGTAGAGGCCCTGGACCGGGTCCGTATAGACGTAATCGAGCGCGCCGGGCGTCTTGCCGAGCGCGTCGCCGACCGAGGCGACGTCCACTCCCATCAGCTTCAACTTGGTGCTCATGTCGGCGCCGTCGAACCGCGCGCCGGTTTCACCCGCGATATGGCGCGCCGCGACTTCGGCCATCTGGTAGCCGGGCGCGACCAGCCCGAAGATGCGCCCGTTCCACAGCGCGCACTCGCCCACCGCGTAAATGTCGGGGTCCGAGGTGCGGCAGTGCTCGTCGATCGTGATGCCGCCGCGCTCGCCGACGGCGAGCTTGGCCGCGCGCGCCAGTCCGTCGTGCGGGCGGATGCCCGCCGAGTACACGATCAGGTCGGTTTCCAGCGACGAGCCGTCGGTAAACACCATGCGATGGCCGCGGCTCTCGCCGGCGACGATTTCCTTCGTGTTCCTGCCGGCGTGCACGACCACGCCGAGCGCCTCGATCTTGCGCTGCAGCAGCCGGCCGCCGGCCTCGTCGAGCTGCACCGCCATCAGGCGCGGCGCGAATTCGACGACGTGGGTTTCGAGCCCGAGGTCCTTCAGCGCCTTGGCCGCCTCGAGGCCGAGCAGTCCGCCGCCGATCACGGTGCCGATGCGCGCCTTCTTCGCCGCGGCCCGGATGACTTCGAGGTCCTCGATCGCGCGATAGACATAGCAGCCGCGCCGGTCGCGCCCCGGAATCGGCGGCACGAAAGGATAGGAGCCGGTGGCGAGCACCAGCTTGTCGTACGGCACTTCGCGGTAGCGCGCGGAGCGCACCGTCTTGCGGCCGCGGTCGATCGAGATCACCGGGTCGTTCAGCCGCAGCGTGATGCGCTTTTCCTCGAAGAACCGCTCGGGCACCACGGACAGGTCGATGGCCGATTTCCCCGCGAAAAAACTGGTGAGCTGCACGCGGTCGTAGGCCGCGCGCGGCTCCTCGCAGAACACCGTCACCTCCACGGCATCGCCCGAAACGCGGCCGGTCAGCTGTTCCAGGAAACGCTGCCCGACCATGCCGTTGCCGATGACGACTATTTTTTCTGTTTTCATGCGGACCCCGTTCAAGCCACCTTGCGTTCAGTCGTATCCGGCGCGGCCGGTGCAATCCCGGCGGGTTCTTCCTCCGGCGCGAGCCGCGTGACGGCCTCGGGACCGAACAGCAGCGCGTCGCGAATCTCCGCGACGTCGCGCCGCTCGCGCATCAGCCCGTGCACCCAGGACGCGCCCCCGGTATCGCCGTAGAACAGCGCGCCGGCCACCCGGCCGTCCTTCAGCACCACCTTGCGGTAGACGCCCTCCTCGGGATCTCCCAGCGTGAGCGTCTCGGTCCCGGCGCCGCCCGTGAAATCCCCGGCCGAGAACAGGTCGATGCCGGTCACCTTGAGCCGCGTCGCGGGAATCGTACCGGTGTAGTGGCCGATGCCGGAACCCGCGAGATGGGTGGCGCAGACCTTCGCCATTTCGTAGAGCGGCTCGACCAGGCCGTAGCCGATGCCGCGGTGCGCGACGCATTCCCCGACCGCGTAGACGCGCGGATCGAAGGTCTGCATGGTGTCGCTCACCACGATGCCGCGCTCGCAATGCAGGCCCGCCTGCTGCGCGAGTTCGATATTGGGACGGATGCCGACCGCCATCACCGCCAGGTCCGCGGGCAGTTGCGTGCCGTCGGCCAACGCAACGGCGCCGATGCGCCCGTCGTTGCCGGGCACAAGCGACAGCGTCTGCGCCGGCAGGCGGAAGCGGATGCCGCGCGCTTCCAGGGCGCGCTGCAGCAGTCGCGCCACCGTCTCGTCGAGTTGCCGCTCCATCAGCCAGGGCTTGACGTGCACCACCGTCACGTCCATGCCGCGCGCGCGCAGGCCGTTCGCGGCCTCGAGACCCAGCAGCCCGCCGCCGATCACCACCGCCCGCCGGTAGCGCGCGGCGGCATTGATCATCTCCCCCGTGTCCGCGAAATCGCGGTAGGTGCGCACGCCCTGCAGCCCGCAGCCGGCAATCGGCAGCATGACCGGGTTCGAGCCGGTCGCCAGCAGCAGGCGGTCGTAGGGCGCCTCGGTGCCGTCCGCGGCGACCACGAAGCGGCGCCGGCGGTCGATGCGCGCGACGCGTTTTCCCAGGTGCAGCCGGATGCCGTGCGACCAGTACCACTCGAGACCGTTCAGCACGATTTCGGACGGCTTCGTTTCCCCCGCCAGCACCGGCGAGAGCAGGATGCGGTTGTAGTTGGG
>CAZOQY010000299.1:0-3943 GCA_964581835.1 uncultured Streptomycetaceae bacterium
GTAAGCTCATGGGGACATGATTTTAGAGCTTCTGGTTCATGCGGAAGTATTGCGCTAAACCCCACCCTGAGCCAAGTTCCGAATTTGTGCGGACCGGTGAAGACGGGAGAGCGGGAAGCCAAGAGGTCGTATTGGCCGAATTAACCCATCTCCCGCTCTCCCGCTTCCCGATCTCCCGGGTTTACTCGATGGGTATGAAAATACTATGCCGCAGCCTGTCCAGCCCCTGCGACTTGTGGCCCTTGCCGGTGATGTCCTCGACCAGGATCACTTCGCCGGCGCCGATCACGCGGCTTTCCTTACCTGGACATCGACGCGCAAGCCGGCCTTGCCCAGCATGTTGACGAGCGCATCGAGGCTGAACTTGCCGATCTTCCCACGCAGCAGGTCGTTGATGCGGGGTTGAGTGACGCCAAACCTGCGCGCTGCCTCGGCCTGGGTCAGCCCCTTGGCTGTCCGACGGATCTGCGACATCAGCTCCGCGCGCATGAGGAGGTTCTGGGCTTGCCCCGGAGGGAACCCGATGTCGGCAAAGATGTTCCCGCCGGCACGCGCCATTCTGATCTTTGCTTTCATCGCTTCAGCCTTCTCTCGTTTGCCAGTGCCCGGTAGCGCGCATCGGCGAGGTCAACATCCAGCTTGGGTGTGCGCTTCGACTTCTTTTCGAACGCGTGAAGCACGTAAATGGCTTCCTCAAATCTCGCGATGTACAGCACCCGAAACTCGCCATCGGCGTGGATGCGGATTTCCCGCACGCCGGGCCCGTTACCCTGCTGTACCTCCCACAACTCGAAGCCTGCCCGCTGGCGTGCCGTTTCGGGGAAGTCGCGCACGCGCTTCCGGCTGTCATCCAGCCAAACGACCGGCTTGAACACGATTATACTGGTTTTGATATACATCGCAAAACCCGTTGTGTTTACTCAATCAACGGATATGCGCCGACCTGGGTTGACCCGGCAGGTCGCCCGACTGGCAACGCTGTATCTGCAACGCCTTACCTGAGACGCCTCATCTGCAACGCCTCACCTGTAGGTAGGAGGGCTGAGGCATGAGGAGCCGCAAAATCCCAAGCGGGAGCGCCAATGCTGCGCGCCACAGGTTCGTGAAAATCAGGCGGGGAGCGGACGGGCGTGCAGGATTTCCCGGCGGCCAACCGGCCTGAGTTCGGCAGCCGTCAACGTCGTTACGGCGACGGTCTCGCCGTCCAACGCTACGAACTCCACCTCGAACCCCTGGCCGCCCGTATGCGCGTGCACAACCGTACCCACATCGCCGGTTTTCAGGCGGTGCGCGGGCAGGTCTACGGCCAGGACGACGCTGTCGAGTTCCTTGATCATGTCTTCAACTCCGGGAGTGGATACGCCGTTACGAAATAAGGAATATCTCTACCCGATTCGATGAACCATATTACTCGTAATCGAGGGTTCCGGCCATCGGGTGATACCACAGTTCCGTCTATGGTGTAGCGGGTGCCGAACGCTGTTCGGTCGACCGCTGAAACCTCGTTCGATCGGGCATGTTCGATGAGTGACTGAACCAGTGCTTTGGGCTCGTTACGCGAGAAGCCGAAGAGGACGAAAAAACGAGCCTTGTGGCGTCCGGCCGGGTGCACTGTGGAGAGCAGGTAGTCAGAAATTTTCTCCGTCCTGATGACTGCTCGATCCAGATTCGGAAGCGTCATGTAGTTCTTCTTCGTTCATGATTGTTCAATAAACGGTGAGCAATGGCAGGCGGTTGACACTGTGTCTTGAGCCAATGACAGAGCCGGGGGCAGGGGGGCTGCGAATAGTGGAAGGCGAAATCTCTGCTGGCGCTAATAGTGGCGCGCGGGAGCTCCGGGGGCGGGCTACTAAGACGTCTCAGGTAAACGTCTTTTTCAAGTTCGCTTCATTTGAGACGCCGTATCTGAGACGCCTCATCTGAGACGCCCTATCTGCAACGCTTTACCTGCAACGCCTCATCTGCAACGCTGTATCTGCGACGTAGTACCTGAGACGCTCTATCTGCGACGCTTCACCTGCGACGCTTTCAATGCAACGACGGCTTTCGCAGAAAGTCGTGCCGATCCGCCGACTTGACCGTCACGTGAAGCACGTCGCCGCCGCGCGAAAGGGTGAGCGGCACCTCGACCCCGGCCGTGCCCAGACGCCACACGGCCCGGAAAAACTCCGCGAGACCCTTCACCCTGGTTCCGTCGACCGCGAGAACCTGGTCGCCGGGCCGCACACCGGCGCGGGCAGCCGGGCCGTTGGGAGTCACTCTCTCGACCACCAGCTTGCCCTCCGGATCCTGCGTGGCCATGCCCAGCCACGGGCGGGGCGGGTGCGGGCTGCGGCCGGTCTGCAGCATGGCGTCCAGGATCGGGTTGAGGATGTCGATCGGCACGAACATGTTGACGTGAATCGGCTCGCCGTTGAGCTCCTGCTGCACCAGCAGCGACCCGGTGCCGACCAGGTTGCCCTGCGCGTCGAGCAGCGCCGCGCCGCCCCACTGCGGGTGCGCCGGCACGGTGAACAGCGCCTCGTCGAGCACGTATTCCCAGCGGCCGGCGAATTCCTGCTTCGCGACGATCCTTGTTTTCAGGGAGTGGGCGCGGCCGCCGTGCCCGATCACGAACGCCGAGTCGCTGACCTTGACGTCGGCGGCGAGGCCGCGCGGCAGGTGCGGGGCGGGCAGCTTGCCCAGCGGCTGGATCAGGCCGAACCCCGTCATGTGGTCGTAGGCCATCGGGTAGCCGGCGACGGAGACGCCGCGGTTGGTGGTGAGCCAGATCTGCGAGGCCTCGTTGATGAGGTAGCCGATCGTCACTACGAGGCCGTCCTCGCGGATCACCGCGCCGTAACCGCTGCGCTCGGTGCCGAGCGTGGTGGCGCTGTAGGCGTCCTCGGGGATCTCGGCGCGGACGAGCACCACGGCATCGAGCGCGCGCTCGAGGTCGAACTGGGTCTGGTCGGCCTTCGGCTGAACCGACTCGGGGAAAGCCCAGCGCTGGTCTTCGGACATGGACGTATTTTAAGGTACTGCGTCGCAGATACAACGTCTCAGATGAGGCGTCTCAGATGAAACGTCTCAGATGAAGCGTCTCAGATAATGCGTCTCGGGTAAGACGCCCCAGGAAAGGCTTTTCTAAACCAGGACGCTCTATCTGAGACGTAGTGCCTGCGACGTTTTATCTGCGACGCTCCACCTGCGACGCTTTTCCAGAGGTTCTTGACTATCCAGCCGCCGCTGCATCATGCTGGTCCCGCAGGTCACCAAAGGGGGGTCACAATGAAAAAATCTATAGCAAGTGCGGTAATGATGCTGGTGGTCGCCGCGACCGTTGCCGGTTGCGCGGGCCACTCGACGCAGCAGGGCTGGATTGCGCTGATCGACGGCGGCGCGGGGATGGAGAACTGGGACAGGTCGGGTGCGCCGGCCAACTGGAGGACCGAGGACGGCGCGATCGTGGCGGACAAGCTTACCGGCGGGAAGGGCGCCGGCATCCTGGTCTCGAAGCGGTCCTTCAGGGACGCCGAAATCTACGTGGAGTTCTGGGCCTCGGAAGACACGAACAGCGGCATTTACTTGCGCGCGCCGAATCCCGACAACGTCAACACCGCGTCGGGCGCCTACGAAGTGCAGATCTGGGACAAGAACCCCAACCCTGCATACAGCACGGGCAGCCTCGTCAACGTCGCCGCGGTGGCGCCCATCTACAAGGCCGGCGGGCGGTGGAACACCTTCGAGGTTTATGCCAGGGGCGCCGAAATCACCGTCAAGATGAACGGCGTCGTGACGGTCAGCACGTCGCAGGCCAAGACCCACGAAGGCCGGGTCGCCATTCAGTTCAACGGCGGCCCGATCAAGGTTCGCAAGTTGCTGGTTCGGGAGTTGTAGCTCTTGTGAGGCGTCTCAGATAAGGCGTCTCAGGTGAAGCGTCTCAGATAGGGCGTCTCAGGTA
>CAZOQY010000300.1:0-3925 GCA_964581835.1 uncultured Streptomycetaceae bacterium
GCGAAGGATGCGGCCTGAGGCCGTAGCTGGCGAGCGCGCGCAGTTTCCCGGACTGGACGTAGGTGTAGACCGCGGCGGGGCCGCCCGAGGTGACCTGCGAGTGGCCGCCGAGTGCCTGCGTGATCGCCGGCCCGCCGCCGGTGGTCGCCAGGTGCCGCATCTTGAGCTTGTCGGCGACCAGGTACATGGCAATGGGCATGAACGTGACGCCGTAGGTGCCCGAGGTCGAGTACACGATTTCGTTGGGCTTCTGCCGGGCGACCGCGGTGAGCTGCTTGACGGTCGTTGCCGGCATCGAAGGGTGCACCACCAGGATGATGGGGTCCGCGGAGAGCAGTGCCAGCATCTCGATCTGGTCGAGCGAGTAGGCCGACTTGATGCCGAACACCTTGTCCTTCTCGAGCACGAGGTGCATGTTCCCGGTCGAGACCAGGATGTTGTAGCCGTCCGGCTGGTTGGCGACGTAAGCGGTGCCCAGGGCGGCGGTGCCGCCGGGCCGGTTCACCACCGGCGCCGGCTGCTTCGTCAGCCGCTCGATCACGGCGGAAAGCGGCTGCGCGTGGATCTGGTTCATGCCCCCCGGCGGGTTTGGCACCGTGAGGGTAATCGCGCGCGCCGGGTAGTCCTGCGCGTAGCCGAGCGTCGCGGCGAGCGACAGCGCCAGCAAGGTCGATGTCCTGGTAATCATGTAGGTGTTCCTCCGGGTGGGCGGCTCGAAACGGCCGCTGCGTGTGACGGCCCGGGAAACCATAGCCCACGCGAGGGGGGTTGGCAAGATCGGCTAGAATGGCGGCCTTGCCGCAAAGGCGTGATTCGTGAGTCGTGATTCGTGAGTCGTCCCGAGGTCATCGTCGAGCGCGACGGCGCGATCGCGACCGTTTCGATCAGCAATCCCGGCAAGCTGAACGCGCTGACCGTGTCGATGTGGCGGGAACTGGCGCGGGCGATGGACGGGCTGTCGGCGGACGACGCGTTGCGCTGCATCGTGCTGCGCGGAGCCGGCGACGAAGCGTTCGCCGCGGGCGCGGACCTGGCCGAGTTCGCGCAGGCGCGCGACAACGCGGCGCAGGGCCGGGTTTATCACCGCGAGTACGTGAACGGCGCGCTCAAGGCGGTGGGAGAGTGCCGCCACCCGACGGTGGCGATGATCCACGGCCCGTGCGTGGGCGGCGGCCTCGAGCTCGCCTGCATGTGCGACCTGCGCATCGCCGGCGAGTCGGGGCGCTTCGGCGTGCCGATCAACCGCCTGGGCTTCGCCATCGCCTACGACGAGCTCGCCGCGGTGCTGCCGCTGACGGGCCGCGCGGTGGCGCTGGAGATCCTGGTGGAGGGGCGCGTGTGGGACGCGCACGAGGCGCTCGACAAGGGTCTGCTCACGCGCAGGGTGCCCGACGCGAGGCTGGAAGAGGAAGCGTACGCGGCCGCGCGCCGCATCGCGGAGGGCGCGCCGCTCGTCAACCGCTGGCACAAGCAGTTCGTGCGCCGGCTCGCGCCGCAGCCGGCGCCGTTGACCGATGCGGAGATCGAGGAGAATTTCGCGTACTTCGAGACCGAGGACTACCGCATTGGGATGGACGCGTTCGCGAACAAGCAGAAGCCGCGGTTCAAGGGGCGGTAGCCCCTTGCGGAAAAGCGTCGCAGGTAAAGCGTCTCAGATGAGACGTCGCAGATGAAGCGTCTCAGATGAGGCGCTCTTAAAGAAGGGACGCTGTACCTGCGACGCATTACCTGAGACGCTGTATCTGAGACGCCGTACCTGAGACGATTTCAAAGGAAAGAACCATGGCCGGACCGTTATCCCATATCCGAGTGCTCGACCTCTCGCGCGTGCTGGCGGGGCCGTGGTGCGGGCAGAACCTCGCCGATCTCGGCGCGGAGGTGATCAAGGTCGAGCGGCCGAAGACCGGCGACGACTCGCGCGCCTTCGGCCCGCCCTGGCTGAAGGGCAGTGATGGCAAGGAAACGAAAGAGTCGGCCTACTTCGCCTCCGCCAACCGCGGCAAGAAATCGGTCACGGTCAATCTCTCCAAGCCCGAGGGCCAGGACATCGTGAGGAAGCTCGCGCAGCAGGCCGACGTGCTGATCGAGAACTACAAGGTCGGCGACCTCGCGCGCTACGGGCTCGGCTACGACGATCTCGCGAAACTCCACCCGCGCCTGATTTACGCCTCGGTCACCGGTTTCGGCCAGACCGGGCCGTACCGCGAGCGCCCCGGCTACGATTTCATGATCCAGGGCATGGGCGGGGTGATGAGCATCACCGGCGAGCGCGACGACCTGCCCGGCGGCGGTGCGCAGCGCGTGGGCATCCCGATCGCCGACATCATGACCGGCATGTACGCGACGATCGCGATCTGCGCGGCGATCGCGCATCGCGAAAAATCCGGCCGCGGCCAGCACCTCGACCTGGCGCTGCTCGACACCCAGGTCGGCGTGCTCGCCAACCAGGGGATGAACTACCTGGCGACCGGCACGCCGCCCGGGCGCATCGGCAACGCCCACCCCAACATCGTGCCGTACCAGCCGTTCAGGACGAAGGACGGCGACGTCATCCTCGCCTGCGGCAACGACAATCTGTTCAACAAGTTCTGCGAGGCCGCCGGCTGCCCGGAGCTGCCGAAGGACCCACGCTTTGCCACCAACGCGAAGCGCGTGGAGAACCGCGAGGAGATCACGCGGCTCCTCGCCGCCATATTTGCCAGGCGCACGACGAAGGACTGGTGCGACGCGCTGGAAAGCGCCGGCGTGCCGAACGGCCCGATCAACAACCTGCAGCAGGTGTTCGAGGAGCCGCAGGTCGTCGCGCGCGGCATGAAGATCGAACTCGATCACGCCGCCGCCGGCAGGGTGCCGCTGATCGCGAGCCCGATGAAGTTCTCCGGCACGCCGCTCGAGTTCAAAAACCCGCCGCCGGTGCTGGGGCAGCATACGGACGAGGTCCTGCGCGCGGTGCTGAAGATGTCCGAAGCGGACATCGCCAGGTTGCGCGCGGACGGCGTCCTCTAGAACTGCGTGACACGGTGTATCGTGACGCGATGCTTCGTGACGCGGAACCGCGAACTTAACAGCCGGTTGTTGGCCAAACCCGCTTCACCGCGTCACGCCCTACCGTGTCACGCTATTTCGTGTCATGCCCCATCGCGTCACGCTTTACCCGGGTCCGCCGGCAGGAAGGCGAAGTTGTTGTAGTAGTCCTTCTCGTCCCAGAACCGCCCCGGCCGCGCGCGCTGGTGGGTTTCCAGCCTGAACTGTTCGATCGGGGCGAGACCCGCCGGACCGAAGAACAGGCCGCGGTAGCCGAGCCCCTTCAGATAATCGAACACGACGGCGGGCGAGCTGCCGGGCAGGTGGCGCTGCTCGCACTCGAACAGCAGCACCGGGCGGTCGCGCCGCAGGAGCCGCTCGGCGCCGCGGAACACCTCGATCTCGTGGCCTTCGCAATCGCACTTGATGAACGCGATGCGCGGTGCGCTGGCGCGGCCGAAGTAGTCGTCCAGCGTGACGACCGGCACGCGCACGCTGTGGTGGGGGACGGCGCGGTCCACCGGCGACAGCGTGGCGCCGGGCGAGGGTTCGCCGCCCGGCGCGGGCACGAACAGTTCCATCTCGCCGCCGCGGGAAGACACGCCGGCCGCTTCGATCGTGACGTTGTCCCATCGCTGCATCGCCACGATCTCGCGCAGGTACTGCGCCAGCACGGGCTGCGGCTCGAAGCCGTAGACCTTGCCCGACGCGCCGGCGTGGTGCCGCAGCCAGTACAGGAACCCGCCCTTGTGGGCGCCGGTGTCCACGGCGGCGTCGCCGACGCGCAACCGCTCCGCCAGGAATTCGATCTCCTGCCGGTTGATGCGCCAGCGGTAGTTGAACGCCCGCCAGTAGTAGCGAATTTTTTTATTCACGGTAGCGAAGTTTTTTATTCACGGTA
>CAZOQY010000301.1:0-3897 GCA_964581835.1 uncultured Streptomycetaceae bacterium
GTTTCGGTTCGCTGCTTGACCTGATTACGGCGCAGGTCGAAGAGTCCAATGCCCGAGTGCAGCGCATCCAGTCCTACCTGGACTGGTTCACGGCGGTCGCCCGCCTCAATCTGGCGATTGGCGCCAGCGACAGGACAACTTTCCCGGGGCAACGATGAAGAGAATCTGGATGGCGATCATTTTCGTCGCGGTAGCGGCGGGTGCCTACGGCGCATGGTGGTGGTGGCAGAATAGCGCCCCGGCGACTGAGAGCAAGGGCAAGAAGGGGGCCAAGGGCGGCCGCGGCGGGCCGCTGCTCGTGAAGGCAGCTACTGCGGTCTCCAAGCCGATGCCGGTTCTGATCGAGGCGGTGGGCACCGTCGAGCCCGAGCACAGCGTGCAGGTCCGGGCGCAGGTTTCGGGCGTCCTGCAGGGCGTGTTGTTCAAGGAAGGCGACAGGGTCAAGGCCGGACAGCAGCTTTTCCAGATCGACCCGCGCACCTTCGAGGCGTCGTACCGGCAGGCGCAGGCCCAGCTTGCCCGCAACATAGCTCAACTGGAGAATGCCAGGGTCCAGCAGGAGCGTCTCGAACCGCTGCTCAAGCGCGAGTTCATCACGCGGCAGGAATTCGATGTCGCGGTGACTTCGACGAAGTCCCTCGAAGCTACGGTCGCAGCCGACCGGGCGCTGGTCGACCAGGCCAAAATCCAGCTGGAGTTCTCGCGTATTCAGGCGCCCATCTCCGGGCGCACCGGGGCGCTGGCGATCAAGCCCGGCAACCTGGTACCGACGGCGGGCGGCGGGGTGCCGCTCGTTACCATCAACAGTACCGATCTCGTGCTGGTGTCGTTCAGCATTCCCGAGCGCCAGTTGGAGGAGATACGCCTGAATCAGAATGAGAAAGAAATGCGCATCGAGATCCTTCCCGACCGCAACGGTCCCGCGGTGGCCGAGGGCAAGCTGGTCTTTATCGACAACGCGGTCACGCCCCAGACGGGCACGGTCTTGCTCAAGACCCGCGTGGTAAACAAGAACGAAACGCTCTGGCCGGGCCAGTTCGTCAATGTGCGCATCGTGCTCAAGATCGAACCCGAAGCGATTGTGGTGCCCGATGCCGCGGTGCAGCCCGGGCAGGACAGCAGCTTCGTCTATCTGATCGATGCGGAGAGCAAGGTGGTGGTGCGGCCCGTCAAAATCGCGCGCCAGATCGGCAGCGAGGTCGTTATCGGTTCGGGCGTCAAGGCCGGGGACCAGGTCATCACGGCAATACCGCAGGCGCTTCAGCCGGGCGCGACCGTGAAGCTGGCCGACTCCGATCCGGGCGGCGAGAAGGGCAAGGGCAAGAAGGGCAAGGGCGGCAAGAAAAAGGACGAGAGTAGAGCCGAGGCAAAGAAATCAGAGGGCTGAATCCCATGAATCTCTCGAAAGTATTCATCGAACGTCCGGTTGCAACGACAGTCCTGATCGCGGCAGTTGTCATTTTCGGCATCATCGCGTTCCGCGTGTTGCCGGTGAATGAACTGCCCAACGTCGATTTCCCGACCATCCGGGTCGATGCGGAATTGCGAGGCGCCAACCCGGAGGTGATGGCGTCGACCGTGGCGACTCCGCTGGAGCGGCAGTTCAGCCAGATTGCGGGCGTCGAAACCATGAATTCGGTCAACATGGCGGGCCGGACGCGGATCACGCTGCAGTTCAGCCTGGAGCGGGACATCGATTCCGCTGCGCAGGACGTGCAGACCGCGATTTCCCAGGCCATGCGGAGACTCCCGGACGACGTCGATCCGCCGACGCTGCGCAAGATCAACCCCGCTGATGCGCCGATCATTTTCCTGGCGCTAAGCGCGCAAACCCTGCCGTTGCAGCAACTCGATGATTTCGCGAACACGCAGGTCGCCCAGCGCCTTTCGACCATCAATGGCGTCGCGCAGGTGGTGGTGTTCGGCTCCCAGAAGTTCGCGGTGAGGATATACCTCGATCCGGAGGCGCTGTCCAAGCGCGGGCTCGGGCTGGAGCGGATCGTAAATGCAATACAGAACGCCAACAGCAATCTTCCGTCCGGGGTGCTCCAGGGATCGGCGCGCAGTTTCACGGTCAAGTCATCCGGCAAGCTTCAGCGCGCGCAGAACTTCAACGAGCTGATCGTCGCGTATCAGGACGGCATGCCGGTGCGCCTGTCCGACGTTGGCCGCGCCGAGGACAGCATCGAGAACATGCGGGTCAAGAGCTGGCTCAATGATGACCGTTGCATCCTCCTCGCGGTCTACCGGCAGCCTGGCGCCAACACCGTGGAGGTGGTGAAGAGGATTCGAGAGCAATTTCCCGCGATCGAGCGCGAGGCGCCGCCGGGAGTGCGCTTCAATGTGCTGAACGACCGAGCCGAGTTCATCCAGGCGTCCATCAGCGAGGTCGAATTTCACCTCGTACTGTCCATGATCCTCGTGGTGCTGGTCATCATGGCGTTCCTGCGCAACGCGCGCTCGACGCTGATCACCGCGCTGATTCTGCCGACTTCGGTAATCGGGACGTTCGGCGCGATGTATCTGCTGGGATTCAGCCTCAACAACCTTTCTCTCATGGCGATTATCCTTGCGGTCGGTTTCGTGGTCGATGACGCCATCGTGGTGCTCGAGAACATCACTCGTCACATGGAGATGGGCAAGGACCGCTTGCAGGCCTCCCTGGAGGGCGCACGCGAGATCGCTTTCACGGTACTGTCGATGACTGTTTCGCTCGCGGCCGTCTTCATACCGATTCTATTCATGGAAGGCCTGCTCGGGAGGCTGTTCCGCGAGTTTGCCGTTACCGTGGGCATGGCGGTGTTGATCTCGGGAGTCGTGTCTTTATCCATGACGCCCATGATGTGCAGCCTGATGCTCAAGCCTGTTCATGCTCATGGTCGTGTCTATCTGCTTTTCGAGCGCATGTTCGATGCAATGCGTGATTTCTACGGCTTGACGCTGCGATGGACGATGCGCCATCGCGGGTTGATGCTGGTTGGTTCGACGGTGGTGCTGGTCCTGATCGGAGTCATCTACAAGATAGTGCCGCAGGGGTTCATCCCACGCCAGGACACGGGGGTGATTTTCAGCAACGTAAGAGCGCCGGAAGGCATTCCGTTCTCCGAACTCGAGAGGCGCGTAAGGGCGGTTGCCGATGTCATTCGCAAACATCCCGACGTGGCGGCGGTCCAGTACTCGGCAGGCCAGGGCACCGGTGGCGTGACGGGCGACAATCTCGGTCGCGTCATCATTCGCTTGAAATCGCGCAGTGAGCGCAAGCTCGGGGCAGATCAGGTCATCTCCGAATTGCGTCGTTCTTTTGCCGGCGGCGCGCAGGGTGTCCGGGTCTTCATGAGCAATCCGCCGTCGATCAACATCGGCGGTCTGATCGGAAACGCAGACTACCAGATGGTCGTTCAAGGGTCCGATCTCAAGGCTGTTTACCCCGCGGCGCAGGAACTCGAGGCACGGCTGCGCGATGTGGAGTTTTTGCGCGAGGTCAGCACCAGCCTGGAGCTTCGGAACCCGGAAATCCAGATCAGCATTCTGCGCGACCGGGCAGCCGCATTGGGGGTGTCATCACAACAGATTGAGAGCACGCTTTACAACGCTTACGGCGGGCGCCAGATCAGCACGCTTTACGGAGATACCGACCAGTACTACGTGCTGCTGGAACTCGACCCGCGCTTCCAGAGAGACATCAACGCGCTGCGCTCGCTTTACGTGCAGTCGGGCACCGGCAGGATGGTTCCGATACACGCGGTCGCGGACGTGCGCATGGGCGTGGGTCCGGTCACCGTGAATCATTACGGGCAGTTGCCCTCGGTCGTTTTGTCATTCAATCTGGCGCCCAACGTCTCGGTTGGCGAGGCGGTGACCCGGGTCGAGCAGATCGCCGGTGAAACGCTGCCGGCA
>CAZOQY010000302.1:0-3885 GCA_964581835.1 uncultured Streptomycetaceae bacterium
GCTGGAGCCGCGCATGCCGAGCTTGTCGAGCGTCTGCGTGGTCGAGTAACCCTTGAATTTTTTTTCCACGAGAAAGGCGGTGAGGCCGCGCGCGGCGGCGGAGGGATCGGTCCTGGCGTATACGACCAGCACGTCGGCTTCCGGGCCGTTGGTGATCCACATCTTGGTGCCGTTCAACACGTAGCGGTCGCCGCGCCTGTCCGCGCGCAGCCGCATGCCGACGACGTCGGAGCCGGCGCCGGACTCGCTCATCGCCAGCGCGCCGACGTGCTCGCCCGACACGAGCTTCGGCAGGTAGCGCCGTTTCTGGTCGTCGCTGCCGTTGCGCCGGATCTGGTTCACGCACAGGTTGGAATGCGCGCCGTAGGACAGGCCGACCGCGGCGGAGCCGCGGCTCACTTCTTCCATCGCGACCACGTGCGCGAGGTAGCCCATGCCGGTGCCGCCGTATTGCTCTTCCACGGTGATGCCGAGCAGGCCGAGCTGGCCCAGCCGGGGCCACAGGTCGCGCGGGAATTCATTGGAGCGATCGATGCCATCAGCGCGTGGCGCAACCTCGCGCGCCACGAACGTGGCGACCGACTCCCTCAGGATGTCGATGGTTTCGCCCAACTCGAAACGCAGACCCTGGTGCATAGCTTTGTTTTAGAGCATTTTTATATATAACGTTTACGTTAACGTAAACTATGAGTGCACCGCCACAATCCCATTCATGCGGCCTCCTTGGCGTTCCCATCATCCCCCTTGCCCTTGAGCAGCTGCCGGCACTGGTTGGCGAAGAAGTCGATCTCGTTCAACATCACCGCGATGTCTTCGCGTTGCTGCTCGAGGTGCGCCCGCCGGCGGTCCAGCCGCGCGAGGAATTCCTCCAGCTGTTTTTTCTCGTCGCGCGAGACGTCGTACAGCTCGAACAACTCGCGGATCTCGGCGAGGGAGAAACCGAGCCGCTTGCCGCGCAGGGCCAGCTTCAGGCGCACGCGGTCGCGGCTGCTGAACACCCGGTTGGTGCCCTCGCGCGCGGGACTCAGGAGTCCCTGGTCTTCGTAGAAGCGGATGGTGCGGGTGGTTACGCCGAATTCGCTGGCGAGCTCGGAGATGGTGTAGGTGCTGCTCATTGTGCCACGCAACAATGCCATGTAATATATGGATAATTCAGCCTACTCTCCGTTTACGTAAACGTCAATAGGATATAAATGTCTGAAAAGCAGCCTACCCAGCCACCAGCGGATGCAGCTGAGCTGGCCAAACTGTATGCCGATATCGCGCAGAAAAGCGGTCGGCTGATCACCCAGTTCATGGAAAAAGGCCAGAACGGCGGCCTGCCCGGGATGAACGACGAGCTTGGTCTCGCGCAGGCGTTCTTCCAGGCGTGGACGCGGGTGCTGGGGGACCCGTTCAAGCTCGCCGAGGCGCAGATGAAGCTGTGGCAGGACTACGCGTCCCTCTGGCAGCACTCGATGATGAAGCTGATGGGGCAGGACCCCCAGGCCGTGGCCGAGCCGCACCAGGGCGACAAGCGCTTCCGGCACGAAGACTGGCAGCAGAATTTCCTCTACGACTACCTCAAGCAGTCGTACCTGATCGCGGCGCGGCACCTGCACCAGACGGTGGGCAAGGTCGAGGGGCTCGACGAGCAGACCGCGAAAAAGGTGGATTTCTACACGCGGCAATACATCGACGCGATCTCGCCCAGCAATTTCCTGCTCACCAACCCGGAGGTGCTGCGCGAAACGGTGAACACCGGCGGGCAGAACCTGGTGAAGGGGCTGAACAACCTGCTCGAGGACGTGGCGCGCGGCAACGGCGACCAGGTGCGCATGCGCATGACCGACGAGAGCGCGTTCAAGCTCGGCGTCAACATCGCCACCACGCCGGGCAAGGTGGTGTTCCAGAACGAGCTGATCCAGCTCCTGCAGTACCACCCGGCGGACGGGCCGGTTTTCCGGCGGCCGCTGCTGATCGTCCCGCCCTGGATCAACAAGTACTACATCCTCGACCTGCGCGAGAAGAATTCCTTCATCAAGTGGGCGGTCGAGCAGGGGCACACGGTGTTCGTGATCTCGTGGGTCAACCCCGACGAGAAGCTCGCGCACAAGGGCTTCGACGATTACCTGGCCGAGGGCACGCTCGCCGCGCTGGACGCGATCGAGAAGGCGACCGGCGAGCGCGAGGTGAACGCGGCCGGCTACTGCCTCGGCGGCACGATGCTGGACTGCTCGCTCGCCTACCTCGCGGCGAAGAGGGACGAGCGCATCGCTTCGGCCACCTTCTTCGCCGCCATGACCGATTTCTCGGAAGCGGGCGAACTCGAGGTGTTCATCGACGAGCAGCAGGTCGCGGCGCTGGAGAAGCGCATGGCGAAGCGCGGCTATCTCGAGGGCGCCGAGATGGCGACCACCTTCAACATGCTGCGCGCGAACGATCTCATCTGGTCGTTCGTCGTCAACAACTACCTGCTGGGGCGCGACCCGTTCCCGTTCGACCTGCTTTACTGGAACTCGGATTCCACGCGCATGCCGGCCGCGATGCACAGTTTTTATCTCCGCAACCTGTACCTCAAGAACCTGCTGGCAAAGCCGGGCGGCCTCACGCTGGCCGGCGTGCCGATCGACCTTGCGCGGGTGAAGACGCCGCTTTATTTCGTCTCGACGGTGGAAGACCACATTGCCCCCTGGCGCTCGACCTACCGCGGCGCGAAGCTCTTCACCGGCCCGGTGCGTTTCGTGCTCGGCGGCTCCGGCCACATCGCCGGCATCGTCAACCCGCCGGCCGCGAACAAGTACGGCTACTGGACCAACCCCCGGCTCGCCGACGACGCGGAACAGTGGCTGAAAGGCGCGTCCCAGCACCCGGGATCGTGGTGGACGGACTGGGCGGGCTGGGTGGCGCAGCACGGCGGCGACAAGGTGCCGGCGCGCATCCCCGGCAAGGGAAAACTGAAGGCGATCGAGGACGCGCCCGGGGCCTACGTTAAGATGCGGGTGGACAAGCGCTGACCGGACCGTCCCGGCGCACTTTTCATAGGGGAAAACATGAAAAGTAAGTGCATACTCACGTCGGCTTTTCTGCTGGCTTTGCTGCCCGCATTTCTGCCCTTGGGCGCCGCGGCGCAGGCGTACCCGGTGAAGCCGGTGCGGGTGATCGTGCCGCTGGTGCCGGGCGGCAATCTCGACATCGTCGCGCGCGCCGTTTCGCAGCGGCTGGCCGAGAACCTGGGCCAGCAGTTCGTGGTCGAGAACCGGCCCGGCGCGAGCAGCCTGGTGGGTACCCAGTTCGTCGCCAAGTCACCCGCCGACGGTTATACGCTGCTCGTCATCGCCAATACGTTCACCGCGGTGCCCGCGGTCATCGCGAACCCTGGTTACGACGCGGTCCGGGATTTCACCGGGGTGACGCTGACGTGCAGGGTCGCGCAGGTGCTGGTGGTAAATCCATCGCTGCCGGTGAAATCGGTGAAGGAACTGATCGCGCTCGCCAGAGCACGTCCCGGCGAGCTTTCCTACGGTTCCTCCGGCAACGGCTCCACCGGCCACTTCGCAGCCGAACTCTTCAACCAGCAGGCCGGCATCCGCATGCTGCACGTGCCGTACAAGGGCAACGCGCAGGCGCTGGTGGACATCATGGCGGGGCAGGTGATGATGATGTACGACCAGGTCAGCACTTCGGCGCCGCTGGTCGGCGCCGGCAAGCTGCGCGCGCTCGCGGTCACCAGCCGCGCCCGCTCCAGCCTGTTTCCCGGCGTGCCCACCATCGACGAGGCCGGCGTGAAAGGCTACGAGGCGATTACCTTCAACGGGCTGCTCGCGCCCGCGGGCACGCCGCGCGAAGCGCTCGCGCGCCTGCAGGCCGAGGTCGCGAAGATCGTCGCGGTGCCGGCGCTGCGCG
>CAZOQY010000303.1:0-3884 GCA_964581835.1 uncultured Streptomycetaceae bacterium
CTCGGCTTCAACAAGGTCGCCAAGTACTACTACTACCCCGGCTGGTGGGAAGGCGGGCCGCAGTTGTCCACCGTGGTCAACCTCAAGAAGTGGGCCGAGCTGCCCAAGGCCTACCAGTCCGCGTTCGAGGCGGGCTGCGCCGAGGCCAACGTGCGCTCGCTCGCGCGCTACGATGCCGGCAACCCGGCGGCGCTGCGCCGTCTGGTGGCGAGCGGCACGCAGCTGCGGGCTTTCCCGCGGCCGGTGCTGGAGGCGGCGCACAAGGCCGCCTTCGAGCTCTACGACGAGCTCGCGGCGAAGAGCGCGCACTTCAAGCGCATCTACGAGGGCTGGATGAAATTCCGCGCCGACCAGTTTCTCTGGTTCCGGGTGGCCGAGATGGGCTACGACAACTTCGTGTTCACCGCTGCGGCGAGGCCCGCCCCCGGCAAGAAATAAGACGTTGCGGGGCGGGCATGCCCGGGTGATGGCTGGTGTAAAATCAACCATTTACCCAACCTTTGGCCCCGACCATGTTTTCGCTCAAGACCACCCTTGCGCACTCCGACCCCGAGTTGTGGAGCGCGATCGACCGTGAAAACCGCCGGCAGGAAGCTCACATCGAGCTGATCGCCTCGGAAAACTACGTCAGCGCGCCCGTGCTGCAGGCGCAGGGCTCGGTGCTGACCAACAAGTACGCCGAGGGCTATCCCGGCAAGCGCTATTACGGCGGCTGCGAGTTCGTCGACGTCGCGGAACAGCTCGCCATCGACCGGGCGAAGAAGCTGTTCAAGGCCGGTTACGCCAACGTGCAGCCGCATTCCGGCGCGCAGGCGAACACGGCGGTCTATTACGCCACGCTGAATCCCGGCGACACGATCCTGGGCATGGCGCTTGATGCCGGCGGCCACCTCACGCATGGCGCGAAGGTGAGCCTGTCGGGGCGCTACTTCAACGCGGTGACCTACGGCCTCGATCCGAAGACCGAGGAGGTCAATTACGCCGAGGTCGAGGAATTGGCGCACGTCAAGAAACCGAAGATGATCGTCGCCGGCGCCTCCGCCTATTCGCTGGTGTTCGACTGGAAGCGCTTTCGCGCGATCGCGGACAAGTGCGGCGCGCTGTTCATGGCGGACATCGCGCATTACGCGGGACTGGTCGCGGCGGGGCTCTACCCCAGCCCGGTCGGCATCGCCGATTTCGTGACCACCACCACCCACAAAACGCTGCGCGGCCCGCGCGGCGGGATGATTCTTTCCAACGCCGAGCACGAGAAGATACTCAATTCCGCGGTGTTCCCCGGCACGCAGGGCGGGCCGCTGATGCACGTGATCGCCGCCAAGGCGGCCGCGTTCGGCGAGGCGATGACCCCGGCGTTCCGGGATTACCAGCAGCAGATACTCGACAACGCGCGCGTGATGGCGAAGGTGCTGCAGGAGCGGGGCTTCCGCATCGTCTCCGGGCGCACCGACTGCCACATGTTCCTGGTGGACCTGCAGAGCAAGGGGCTGACCGGCAAGGACGCGGAGGCCATCCTCGGCCGCGCGAACATCACCGTCAACAAGAACGCCGTGCCGAAAGACCCCCAGAAGCCGATGGTGACGAGCGGCATCCGTATCGGCTCCCCGGCGATGACCACGCGCGGCTTCAGGGAGCTCGAGGCCGAGCAGCTCGGCAACCTCATCGCCGACGTGCTCGACGCCAAGGGCGAGGACAAGGCGGTTGAGCGGGTTATCGCCGAGGTCGGGAAACTGTGTAAAAAATTTCCCGTTTACCAGGCGTAAACGGGAAATTTTTTTATGAAGTGCCCCTTCTGCAACTCGCCCGACACGCAGGTCATCGACTCGCGGGTGAGCGACGAGGGCGATTCGATCCGGCGGCGGCGCAAGTGCACGGCGTGCGCCAAGCGCTTTACGACCTACGAGACGGTCGAGCTGCGCATGCCGCAGGTGGTGAAGCAGGACGGCAGTCGCACCGAGTTCGACCTCGACAAGCTGCGCACCGGTTTCATGCGCGCGCTGCACAAGCGCCCGGTGCCGACGCAGATGGTGGACGAGGCCGTCGCCACCATCACGCAGAACGTGCTCGCGCTGGGCGTGCGCGAGATCGACTCGCGGCGCGTGGGCGAGATGGTGATGCGCGAGCTGCACAAGCTCGACCAGGTCGCCTACATCCGCTTCGCCTCGGTCTACAAGAGCTTCGAGGGTGTGGACGACTTCCAGGACGCGATCAAGGAAGTGCAGCGTCCTTCTGCCAAGGACAAGTAACCGCCGGGAAAACCCGAATCAAAATATTGAACCGCAGAGACGCGGAGAGAAACGAGAAAGACAATCGAACCGCCAAGCACGCCAAGAGAAGCAAAGACAGAAGTGGCAACTGACAAGTCAACCAATTCGCGTTAATGCTTCTTTGCAAGCTTCTCTCTGCGTCTCTGCGGTTCGATTATTGGATTCTGTATTTCTTGGCGTGCTTGGCGGTCTTGGCGGTTCATATTTATTCAGGTTCTCTTGGCGTCTTGGCGGTTAATTAATGTTTTCTTCTGACGATCACCGGTTCATGGCAAGGGCGCTGGAGCTCGCCGAGCGCGGGCTCTACACGGCCACGCCGAACCCGCGCGTGGGGTGCGTGCTCGTCAAGGGCGGCGAGGTCGTGGGGGAGGGCTGGCACGAGCGCGCCGGTGCGGCGCACGCCGAGGTGAACGCGCTGGCAGCGGCCGGCGCAGGCGCGCGCGGCGCGACCGCTTACGTGTCGCTCGAGCCGTGCGTGCACCAGGGCCGCACCGGTCCGTGCACGGCGGCGCTGATCGAAGCCGGCGTCGCGCGCGTGGTGGCGGCGATGCGCGACCCCAATCCGCTGGTCGCCGGCAAGGGGCTCGACGCGCTGCAGCGCGCCGGCCTTGCCGCGACCGCCGGCCTGATGGAGAACGAGGCGCGCGAGCTCAATATCGGTTTCGTCTCGCGCATGGCGCGCGGCCGCCCCTGGGTGCGGATGAAGATCGCGGCGAGCCTGGACGGCAAGACGGCGCTCAACAACGGCAGGAGCCAGTGGATTACCGGGCCGGAGGCGCGGCGCGACGGCCACCACTGGCGCGCGCGGGCCTGCGCGGTGCTGACCGGCGGCGGCACGGTGGCGGAGGACGATCCGCAACTGACGGTGCGCGACGTGCCGACCTCGCGGCAGCCGCTGCGCGTGGTGGTGGACAGCAAGCTGGAGACGCCGCCTTCGGCGAAAATACTCGAAGGCGGCGGCGCGCTGGTGGCGGCGGCGCGCGAGGACAAGCCGAAAATCGCCGCGCTGCGCGCCCGCGGCGCCGAAGTGATCGTGCTGCCGAACGCCGCCGGCAAGGTCGAGCTGCCGGATCTTTTCAAGGAGCTCGCACGCCGTGGCATGAACGAAGTGCACGTCGAAGCCGGCGCCCGGCTGAACGGCTCGTTGGTGCGCGAAGGGCAGGTGGACGAACTGCTGGTCTATCTTGCGCCGACGCTGCTCGGCGACAGGGCGATCGGCATGTTCGCCCTGCCCGAACTGGCCGAGTTGTCCGGGCGGCGGGATCTGGCGGTGCGCGAAACGCGCATGGTCGGTCCGGATATCCGTATCCTGGCGAGGTTCAAATAGTGTTTACCGGCATCGTCGCGGCGGTGGGGCGGGTGCGCGGTATGAAGCCGGCGCGCGGCGGCCGGCGGCTCGCCATCGACGCGGGCGGCCTGTCGCTGCGCGACGTTGCGATCGGCGACAGCATCGCGGTGAATGGCGTCTGCCTGACCGTGGTGACGCAGACGGCGCGGGTGTTCGAGGCGGACGTGTCGCCCGAAACGCTCGCCTGCACCGCAGGGCTCGCAGTGGGCGGCCGCGTCAACCTGGAAAAGGCCATGCGGCTCTCGGACCGGCTCGGCGGCCACCTTGTA
>CAZOQY010000304.1:0-2535 GCA_964581835.1 uncultured Streptomycetaceae bacterium
TGCGACGCCGCCGCGCGCGGGCCGACGGCGGAGCGGCCGAGCTTGTAGGCCACCCCCGGCTTGCCCGCCGCGTACGCGCGCCGCGCGGCGCGCGCGAGCTGCGCCGCGTCGCGGAACGTTTCCAGGAACAGCAGGATGGCTTCCGTTTCCGGATCGTCCACCAGCAGGTCGGCGATCTCGCCCACGCCGAGGTCGCATTCGTTGCCGACCGAGATCAGGAGCGAGAAGCCGAGCCCGCGCGATTGCGCGCGGGAAATGAGGGTGCCGAGCATGCTGCCGCTCTGGGAAATCACGCCGAGCGGGCCGGGTTTCAGGCGTTCCTGCAGCAGCACCGCGTTGACGGTGAGCGTTGCGCCTTCCCGCACGTTCATGACGCCCATGCAGTTGGGGCCGAGCAGGCGCAGTCCGGCGGCGCGCGCCGTGCGCGTGAGCTCGCGCTGGCGGGCAAGCCCTTCCTCGCCCAGCTCGGCGAAGCCCGCGCTGAAGATGGTCGCGACCTTCACGCCGCGCTCGCAGCACTGGGCCACCGCGTCCGGCACCGCCGGCGCCGGCACCATGATGAAAGCGTGGTCGACTGGCCCCGGCGCCGACCCGAGATCGGGATACGCCTTCTCGCCGAGCACTTCCGCGCGGCCGGGATTGATCGGGTATATCACGCCACCGAACCCGTGCTCGCGCATGAAGCGCTGCGGGCGCGAGGTCAGCTTGGTCGCGTCGGCCGAGGCGCCGATCAGGGCCACCGACCGGGGAGCGAAAAATGCCTGCAACAAGCTGACTGGGCCGCTCATCGGAGCAGCCAAAGCGTGTTTCGTGATTTGTGATTCGTGATTGGGCCGGTTTGCTTGCAAAGAAAGACCGCCCGGTGCACCGGGCTGGAGCCGGTCTGGTGCATGGGTCGAATCACGACTCACGGCTCACGAATCACGCCTTTCCGTTTTCGGTGGCCGCTGCGAAAAACGCCGCTCGAAGACGATCTCCGCCAGCCGGTTCTTCATCATCTCGATCGAGCCGCCGGCAATCATCCAGCCGCGCGAGCGCCGCACGCAGTACTCGACCAGCGACTCCTCGGTGTAGCCCAGCCCGCCCATCACCTGCATCGCCTCGTTGGCGACCTCGAAGCCGGCCTGGTTGCACATCAGCTTGGCGACCGTGGTCTCGTCCGCCGCCGGCAGCCCGCGGTCGGCATTGGTCGCCGCGCGGTAGAGCAGCAGGCGCGCGGCCTCGAGCTTGACCTTCATGTCGGCGAACTTCCACTGCAGGCCCTGGAACTCGCACAACGGCCGGCCGAACTGCCTGCGCGTCTTCGCGTATTCGCGCGCGACGTCGTAGCAGTACTGGCCGTAGGCGAGCGAGCGCGTGGCGTTGCCGATGCGCTCGGCGTTGAAGCCGGCGATCTGCTTCTTGAAGCCGCCCGCGGGCAGCAGCACATCCTCCGGCGGCACGTAGACGTTGTCGAAGAAGATCGGCGCCCAGTTCGCGCCGGACATGAACTTCGACGGCTTGCCGATGGAGAAGCCCTTCGCGTCGCGTCGCACAATCACCGAGCCGATGCCCTCGACGCCGGGGCCGTAGCGCACGTAGACCAGGTACTGGTCCGCGAACGGATTGGGGAAGACCTTCGAGCCGTTGATGCGAAAGCCCTTGCCGTCGGGCGTGGCCGTGGTCTTGAGATCGGTGACCGCCGAGCCGGCGTCGGGCTCGGTCATGGCCACCACGATCACTTCCTCGCCCTTCAGCAGCGGCGCGAGAAAGCGGCGCTTCTGGTCCTCGTTGCCGAAATGCGCCAGCACGCGGATCGCGCCGAAGTTGCCCTCGGCGATGGCGTCGGCGCTGCGCGGGCAAAAGCGCGCCACCTGCTCGATCGCCAGCACCGCGTCCATCAGCGTGCCGCCGGTGCCGCCGTCGGCCTCCGGCAGGGTGATGCCGAGCAGGCCGATCTGCGCCATACGCCTGGCGACGTCGTGCGGGAATGTCGGGGCGTGCGCGCGCGCCAGCGCGCCGTCGGCCAGTTCCTTGCGCGCGAACGTGGCGACCATGTCGCAGAACTGGCGCTGGTCGTCGGTCAGGTTGAAGTCCACGGGATGGATAGCGGCAGGTGACGCGGGAACGCTACGTTACCCCAAGCGGCGCCATGCGTGAACCCGCCGCGGCGCGGTGGCATACTCCCGCAGGCGGCCGGCGCGACCGGCCGCGACCAACGACACCGCATCCATCCCGAGGACAGCCATGAAGATCGCCCGCACCACGGCGCACACGCTGCGCGTTCCCTACACGTTCCCGCTGATCAAGGACACGCAGCACGCGCTGGTGACTTTCGTCGAGGTCGAGACCGACGACGGCCTCAAGGGCCACGCCTTCTCGGCCTACCCGCTGCGCTTCAGCATTTCCGACTTCGTCAACCGCGAGGCGGGCCCGCTGATCGCCGGCATGGACGCGATGCGGCCGGAGGCGGTGCGCACCGCCATGTTCGTGCAGCTTTCCAACAAGCACTACATGGGCACGTGGTCGTGCGCCGCCAGCATGATCGACGTCGCG
>CAZOQY010000304.1:2635-3876 GCA_964581835.1 uncultured Streptomycetaceae bacterium
ACGTGCGCGACCAGTTGGGCGACAAGGCGACGCTGATGATCGACGCCAACAAGAACGCCCGGCTGCCGCAGGCGGTCCGCATCGCGAAGAGCGTGGAGGACTGCAATCTCGCCTGGTTCGAGGACCCGGTCACCAAGGCCGACCCGCGCCTGATGGCGAAGCTGCGCCGCGAGACCACCATCCCGATCGCCGCCGGCAGCAGCGGCACCTACGACCTGTCGTACCTGCGCGAGTACTTCCTGAACGAGTCCATCGACATCTGCCAGCCCAACGTGCGCGACATCGGCGGCTTCACCGGCGGCCTGCACGCGGCGGGGCTGGCCCAGGCCTTCAACATCCAGCTCGAGATGGGCGGCAACTTCCCGCACCTCAACATGCACCTCCACGCCGGCGTGCCGAACGGTGGCCGCGTCGAGTTCCACATGGGCGGCTGGGCCATCGCCGACGCGCTGTTCGACGGCACGCCCCAGCCGGTGAAGGGCTGGGTCACCCTGCCGTCGGCGCCGGGGCTGGGATTCACGCCGAAGACGGGCATACTGGACCTGGCGGTCAAGTAAAGGATGAGGGCGGAGGGATGAGGTGTTTACCTGAGACGCCTCACCTGCAACGCCGTATCTGAAACGCTTTATCTGCAACGCCTTTTCCGAGACTGATGAACGAAATCCGGGTACTGTCGGCAACGGGTGTGCTGGGCTCCGGCTTCCGCGAGGAGACGCTGAAGCGCGCGATGGCGCTCGGGCCGGCGTTCATCGGCGCCGACTCGGGCTCGACCGATCCCGGCCCGCATTACCTCGGCTCCGGCGACACGCTGTTCTCCGACTCGGCTCTCAAGCGCGACCTGCGGCTGATGCTGCTCGCCGCGCGCGCGGCGAAGATACCCGTGATCGTCGGCTCGTGCGGCACCGGCGGCAGCGATTCCCAGCTCGACGGGCACGCGAAGATCGTGCGCCAGATCGCGCGCGAGGAGAAGCTCTCCTTCAAGCTCGCCCTCATCGCCTCCGAGCAGGACAAGGACTACCTCAAGCGCAAGCTGCGCGAAGGGAAGATCGCCCCGCTCGCCAACGCCCCGGCCATCAGCGAGGCGGTGATCGAGCGCAGCGCACGCATCGTCGGCATGTGCGGCATCGAGCCCTACGTCGAGGCCCTGCACAACGGCGCCGACGTGATCCTCGCCGGGCGCTCCTCGGACACCTCGATCTTCGCGGCGCTGCCGGTGATGCGGGGGTTCAATCCCGCCACGG
>CAZOQY010000305.1:0-3860 GCA_964581835.1 uncultured Streptomycetaceae bacterium
ACGTGGAACACGCCGGACCAGAAGGACCGGGGGGTGATGCGGCCCACGAACGTGGTGAAGCTCGCGCGCTGGGTGATGCCGCAGGACCGCAACGGCGTCGTGCAGTGGGTTCATTACGATCCCGGGGTCGGCACCGGGGACATCGTGGATCGGGCGTTCGGCGGGATGTTCGGCGTCGGGCTCGCGCACAACGTCCGTCAGGCGTACGAGTTCCTCTCGCTGCATTACGAGGACGGCGACCAGGTCTTCCTGTTCGGCTTCAGCCGCGGCGCCTATACCGTGCGCCGGACGGTGGGCATGGTGCGCAAGTGCGGCTTGCTTCCCGGGACCCAGGACAAGGAGACCCGCGAGGCGGCGATCGGGGAGGGCTATGACATTTACCTGGAGCGCGGCGGCGGGCCGGATTCGGAGGCGGCGCGCGCGTTTCGCAAGCGGCACGGTTGCCGGGCGATCACCATCCGCTGCCTCGGCGTGTGGGACACGGTCGGCGCTTACGGCATCGGCGGGGTGATGGGGCAACTGACCAGCCGCCTCAGCAAGTCGCGCTTTCACGACCGGGTGCTGTCCTCGATCGTCGAGCACGCCTACCAGGCGGTGGCGATCGACGAGACGCGACGCCTGTTCCAGCCCAACCTGTGGGAGCAGGGGCCGGGCGGATTGGGAAAAAACCAGGTCCTCGAGCAATCGTGGTTCGCCGGCGTGCACAGCAACGTCGGCGGCGGCTACGAGGACACGGGGCTGTCGGACATCACGCTGCACTGGATGGCGGAACGTGCCGCGAGATGCGGACTCGTGCTCGACCCCCGATGGCGCGACCGGCTGGACCCGGACGAGTTCGGCGAGTTGCGCGAGTCCCGCACTGGTTTCTACAAGATCTTGGGTAAGGCGGTGCGCCCGGTGGGCTGGCAGAAGAACGGGCAGGAAAAAGCCCACAACGCGGCGATGGACCGCATGACGCGCGACCCCGCGGGCTACGCGCCGGCGAATCTCGTCGCTTACCGGGATTCGAAGGATTTCAAGGTGGATCTGTCCGGGCCGTAAAGAAAAAGGCGAGAGGGGTCATCCTTCCGCCTTCATCCTTCATCCTTGAAAAAAGGGCCAGCGAACGCTGGCCCTTTTTTCGTTACGCGTTGCCCCGCGGGCCGTGACCGCGGTGACCGCCGCCGCGATGGCCGGGGCCGCCGCGTCCGCCGCGGACGAGGACCTCGTCGGCGATCTTCTGCTGGTCGGGGGAGAGTGCCGCGTAGAGCGGTTTCGCCGCCGCCAGGGTCTCGGTGAGCCGGGTGGAGGCTACGGCCATCATGGCCTGCCGGCGCTCCAGGCGCTCGATCGCGGTGGGCGGAGTGCGTTTCTGCCCCTCGGCATGTTGCGCGCGGAACTTCTCCATCTGGCCGGTTGCCTCGCGGGCCTGCTTGCGACGCACGTCGGCGAAAGCATTCCACTGCGCTTCCTGCTCGCTGGTGATTTTCAGCGCGGTCTTCAGATAAGCGAGCTGCGCTTCGACGCGCTCGGTCGGCGAGCGAAACGCGCGCTGCCCCTGGCCTTGCCCGTGCGCGTGCTGGCGGGCTTGCGGTCCGCCTTCCGCGCCCGGCGCCTGGGCGATAGCCTGCGGGGCGGCGGCCGCGAGGCCGGCGGAAACCAGCGCGGTCAGTATCAGTCTGTTCATGTCCATCTCCTGTGTTGTTCCGGAATCGTTCTCTCCCCCGTTGAGGCGGGGAGTTCGTACGGTCAGACAGGCCGCGGCCCGGGCCTGTTCTGTGCCAGGTTGTAACGGTTTGTAAGCGGGATCGTCCATCACGCATGACGGGTATGTGAAATAATGCGGCTCAAACAAGGAGGCGCCATGAAACACTTACTCGGCATCGTTGCAGGTCTCGTCGCCGCATTGCTGGCGACCGCCGCCGTCGCGCAAAAATATCCCGAGCGGCCGGTCCGCGTGATCCTGGGCGTGCCGGCGGGCGGGACGCCGGACCTGCTGGCGCGCGCGGTGATACCGGGCATGTCGGAGCAGCTCGGCCAGCCGCTGGTCGTGGACAACCGCGGCGGGGCGGGCGGGCGCATCGGCGCGGAACTGGCCGCCCATGCGGCGCCGGACGGCTACACGCTGTTCATGACCAGCCCGGGCGCGCTGACCATCGCGCCTCACATCGTGAAGGGCATTGCCTACGACGCGTTGAAGGACTTCATTCCCGTCAGCCTGATCGGCAGCGGCCCGTTCCTGCTGATCGTCCACCCGTCGGTGCCGGCGAAGACGGTGAAAGAGCTGATCGCCCTCGACCGCGCCGCGCCGGGCAAGCTGAACTACGCCTCGTCCGGCAGCGGCACGCCCAACCACATGGCGATGGAAGTGTTCAAGAGTCTGTCCGGCGCGCAGTTCACGCACGTGCCGTACAAGGGTGCTCCGGCGGCGGTGATCGATCTCCTGGCCGGGCGCGTCAGCGCGACGATGAACTCGATCGGGCCGGTGCTTCCCCATCTCAAGGCGGGCAAGCTGCGCGCGCTCGGCATCGCCGGCACGAAACGCTCGCCGACCCTGCCGGACGTGCCGCCGATCTCCGAGGTCGGCGTGCCCGG
Source organism: uncultured Streptomycetaceae bacterium (assembly GCA_964581835.1). Lineage (GTDB taxonomy): Bacteria > Pseudomonadota > Gammaproteobacteria > Burkholderiales > SG8-41 > SG8-41. The sequence goes on from CAZOQY010000305.1 coordinate 2,575, forward strand.
ATTCGAATCCGGCAGCTGGATGGGCCTTCTTGTGCCGGCGAAGACCCCGCAGAAGATCGTCGCGCAGGTGGGCGCCGCGGCGGTGAAGACCGTCCATTCGCCCGAAACGCACGCGCGGCTGGAGTCCCTCGGCGCCGAACCGGCGGGCGACACGCCGAAGGAATTCGCGGCGCGGATCAGGCGCGAGTACGAGCAGAACGCCAAGGCAGTGAAGGCGGCGGGCGTACGCATAGAGTAAGGCGAAAGTCGGAAGGCGGAAGTGTTCCCGGCGAACGCCGGGGCTGATTTTCATCCTTCGTCCCTTGATTTGATTACCGGGAGCAATTGATGCGGCGATTCGATGGGAAAATCGCGGTGGTGACGGGCGCTGGCAACGGCATCGGCGCCGCGACGGCGATCCGCATCGCGGCGGAGGGCGCGTCCGTGGTGGTGGCGGACGTGGACGAAGCGGGCGTGCAGGGGGTCGTCAAGCAGATCGTGGCGGCCGGCGGCAAGGCCGTCGCCAGCCACACGGACATCCGGCAGCCGGAGCAGGTCGAGGCGATGTTCGCCCTCGGGCGCAAGACGTTCGGCCCGGCCGGCATCCTCGTCAATACGGCGGGGGTGGGCGCGCAGAAATATCTTCTCGACACGCCGCTCGAAACGCTGGCGGCGATGTACGACGTCAACGTGAAGGGCACGTTCCTCTGCACCCAGGCGGGCGCGCGCGACATGATCGGAATCGGCGGCGGGCGCATCGTCAATTTTTCCTCGCACTCGGGGCTGCTCGGCAGCAGCGGCCGCGCGGCCTATGCCGCGTCGAAGGGCGGGGTGATCGCGATGACGCGCGTGATGGCGGTGGACCTCGCCCAGCACAACATCACGGTCAACGCGCTCGCGCCCGGCCCGATCGCCGTGCCGCGGCAGAAACACAACGAGGAGCGGCGCGAGGCGTGGCTGAAAGCGGTGCCGCTCGGCCGCTACGGCACCGCCGAGGACGTCGCCGGCGCCGCGCTGTTCCTCGTCTCCGACGACGCGGCCTACATCACCGGCCAGACGATCTCCGTGGACGGCGGCTTCACCGCGGCGGGGCTGAGGGTCAAGAATCCCAACGCGTACGACGGAGTCAAGAAATAAGGCACAAGGCAAAAACCTTACCTCACGGGCTAAACCCTTTTGCCTTTTGCCTTGTGACTTTTGCCTTAAGTAAATGATCCTCGAAACGCTTTCTCCCCTCGCCCTCGCGTTCTGTTTCGTCGCGCTGATCTTCGCCTACGGGCTGCGGGGCAGCACGGGGTTCGGGGGCG
>CAZOQY010000306.1:0-1123 GCA_964581835.1 uncultured Streptomycetaceae bacterium
ATCGGCCAGACCCGCGAGCTGCTTGTCGCGGAACGTGTGCAGCGCCTGGGGCTCGGTCGTGTAATGCCCGTGAATATCGACGATCATGATGATTTTCGTTTCGTCATGGAATTATGGGTTTTCGTTGTCGGCCGGCGGCCGATAACGAAAACCCACCAGGTTAAATTTTAAACGCCTCCATCGTCTCCGGCGCGAACATGTCCTCGGGCTGAAGCCGGCGCTTCGACAGCCCCTGCTCGTGGTGGTAGCGCAGGAAGGTATCGAGTACGTGGCGATTGGCGTGGAAGCCGTACGACCACCAGTCCTCGCCCAGCTCGCGCACGGCGTCCTCGACGTGCGCGGTCAGCCACGGCAGCATCGCCTTGTGCGCGGCGGTCTCGCGCAGGCTGCGGTAGGCGCGGCGCTGCGACTCGACGAAAGCCTTGTAGAGCGACATGGCGATCCAGCGGTTCTTCTCGTAGATTTCGCGCCGGATCGCGATCACGTGCATGATCGGGAAGATCTTCGTGCGGCGGTAATACTCGCGCTCCACCGCGACGAAATCCGGGAACAGGCGCCTCACCGCATCCGGCCTCGAATAGAAGGTCGAGGGCGCGCGCGCGGTGTGCAGCGCGTCGATCTCGCCGTCGGCGATCATCTTCGAGAGCATCTTGTCCGGACCGATCGGGCGCACCTTGAAATTGGCGGGCAGGTCGAGCCTGATCTTCTCGTCGCGCTGCGTCTCCTCCTCCCCGCCGGTCCAGTACTCGACGCTGTCGGCCCTCACGCCGTAGTCGTCCGACAGGATGCCGCGGATCCATACCGGCGCGGTCATCTGGTACTCCGGCGTGCCGATGCGCTTGCCCGCGAGGTCCTTGGGCTCGCGGACGCCGCTCTTCGCCGACACGAAAATCGAGGAATGACGGAAGAAACGCGAAGGGAAGATCGGGATGGCGATGAACGGCTGCGGGTCGCGGTGCAGCGACACGGTGTACGACGACATCGACATTTCCGCGACGTCGAACTCGCGGTAGCGCGCCATTCGGAAGAACGTCTCTTCCACCGGCAGCTCGAGCACGTTGAGGTCGATGCCCTCCGGCACGACCGAGCCGTCGGCGAGCGCGCGCGTGCGGTCGTAGTCCCA
>CAZOQY010000306.1:1223-3836 GCA_964581835.1 uncultured Streptomycetaceae bacterium
TGCCCTCCGGCACGACCGAGCCGTCGGCGAGCGCGCGCGTGCGGTCGTAGTCCCAAATGGACAGGGTCAGCCGCAGCTTGGCCTTCGCCACTCGCGGGCTTTCCGGTCTAGACCGAGACGGGGTCGGTGTTGAGCGGGCGGAACAGGCCGTCGCGGGCGCCGTCCTTGAACTTGACGTCGCGCGGCAGCTCGATCGCGCAGGAACGCACGCCCTGCGTCTCCGGTTTCAGCCCGGGCAGCGGCTTGCCGTCGCGATTGTCCTTGCCGGCCTTGAGCAGCATCCGGCGCATCATGATGATGCCGTTGTCGGTCGAGCAGAGATTCTCCTTCGTGCGGTCCTGGATCGGCCCCATGCTTTCCTGCAACGAGGCGTCCTGCATGGCGATGCCCTCGACGCCGCTGTAGTTGACGCCCGATTTCTGCGTCGAGCGGTCCATCAGGTAATCGTTGGTCTTGTTGGCGAGCGGAATGAAGGTGCCCGGCACGTATTTCACGTGGATGCCCTTGCCGTCCTTCATCGCCTGGCGCTCGGGCGCCGTCAGGGCGCGCCTGGGGTGATAGTTGATGGACCACGCCCAGCAGTTCTCGTCGTCGATCGGCACCCACGCATGGCCGCCGATGGGGTGCCCCGCGCGCGGCGGGATCAGCGTATGCCACGGCATGATGAAGGGAGTGATGCGCCAATACCAGCGGTCGTTGTCCGCCTTGCGCCGCGCGCCGATGAGGAGCCCCCCCTCGTACTCGACCACCTCGAAATGCGGCATGCGGTCCTGCAGGTTGTACTCGTTGGCGCGGCTGCCCTTGAACAGCGGGTCGCGGTTCAGCGCCCCGCTGTGCAGGAACGACACGTGGCTCGAATCGATGCCGCCCTCGATCGCCTGCAGGTAGTTGCACTCCTGCAGCCGCTTGGACGCGAAGCGCTGCTCCGCAGGCACCAGCGTCCACTCCAGCGCCGGCGGCGCGGGTTTCAGTTCGGGCGGCCCCATGTAAGTCCAGATGACCCCGCCCTGCTCGATGCAGGGGTAGGACTTGAGCTTGATCCTCGCACACATGCCGGACGACTCCGGCTCGGACGGCAGATCCACGCACTGCCCGTTCACGTCGTACTTCCAGCCGTGATACGGGCAACGCAGCCCGCGCTCCTCGTTGCGCCCGAACCACAGCGATACGCCGCGATGCGCGCAGAATTCATCGATCAGGCCGAGCCGCCCCTCGGTATCGCGGAACGCGACGAGCTTCTCGCCCAGCAGTTGCACGCGCACCGGCGCGCAATCCCGTTCGGCGACTTCCTCGGCCAGGATTGCGGGTATCCAGTAACGCCTGAACAGGTCGCCCAGCAGCGTGCCGGGACCGGTGCGGGTCAGTTGATCGTTCTGTTCCCTGGTGAGCGCCATGATGTCCTCCTCCTGATCAGCCGTTTTCCGTCGGATCGATGCAGACCTTGCCGTCGACCACCTGGGGCTTCCAGGTCTTCAGCGGGTCGGTGGCCGGCGCGCAGGTCGCGTTGCCGGTCGGTATGTGGAAGCGTCCCTGGTGGAACGGGCACTCGACCTCGTCGTCGAGTATGTACCCCTCCGCCAGCGAGCCCGGGCCGTGGGTGCACTCGTCCTGGGTCACGTAGAGGTTGCCCTCGATGTTGAAGACGGCGTAAACGCAGCCGCCGTTCTCGGCGCGCACCCCGCAACCCGGCGCGACGCTGGACGCGTCGCAAAGCGCAATCAGCTTGTCGTTTTTCATGCCGCTATTTTACCCGACGCGGCTCGCCCGTTGCGCCTGGCGGCCGCCGGTTCTTCCCCGCGGGACGGGACCCTTCTCGCCTCAGGCATCGAAGAAGACCGTCTCGTCCGCTCCCTGCATCGAGATGTTCCAGGCATAGGCGTCCGCACCGGCCGGGTCGCGCCGGGCAATCAGGGTAGCCGCGCGCGCGCCGCACAACGCGAGCACCGCATCGTCGCGGTTCGCGGCCTCGCCATCGAAGTAGATGCGCGTCACGATCTGCCTCAGCAGGCCGCGAGCGAACAGCACCACGAGGATGTGCGGCGCCTGCTTGCGGCCGTCGGCGCCGGCAACCGCGCCGGGATAGACAGTGTTGATCGCATAGCGACCGGACCTGTCCGTCGGCACGCGCCCGAAACCGCCGCTGGCGCCGGGCCGCGCCGGCCCGAACCGGCCCGAGGCATCCGCCTGCCAGAATTCGATCAGCGCATCGGACACCGGCTGCCCCTTGTGATCGGTCACGATGCCGGCAACGCGGATGCGGCGCCCGGGGGCCGACTCTGGGAAAAGATTCTCGCCGCCCGGCCAGTCCAGTCCGTACTTGAAGAAGGGGCCGATCGTCTGCGACGGGGTAATGAGCAGTTCTGCCATGGCGTTATTTATTGGCGGGGGTGGCTTCCGGGCCACGCAGCACGATGTCCCAGTAATAGCCCAGCGCCCACTCCGGCTTCGTCACTTCCAGGTCGAAATGCGCGATCATCCGGTCGCGCGCGCGCTCCGAGGGCACCGAGTTGAAAATCGGGTCGTAGCCGAGCAGCGGATCGCCCGGGAAATACATCTGCGTAATCAGCCGCTCCAGCATGGTGCGGCCGAACACCGAGAAATGGATGTGCGCCG
>CAZOQY010000307.1:0-3835 GCA_964581835.1 uncultured Streptomycetaceae bacterium
GGAGACATCGCATGAAAACGGTTTTAACTCTTGCTGCAGCACTGGCGCTGCTCACCCCCGGCACGGCCACCGCGCAGCGCACTCCCTACGCAGGGCAGGAATCGTGCCAGATCAAGGCACTCTCGGAGGACGAGGTAAAGCAGTACCTGGCGGGGGCCGGATTGGGATATGCACTCGCTGCCGAACTCAACCATTACCCCGGCCCGATGCATGCGCTCGAACTGGCTGATCAACTTGCTCTGTCGCCGGAACAGCGGACTGCCGTCAAGCGGCTAATGGATGCTCACAAGGCAGAGGCCCGCGCGATCGGCACGAAATTCGTCGCAGCGGAGCGTACGCTGGACAGGCTCTTTGCAAACGAAAAAGTGGACGAGACCGTTCTGGCGGAGCAGGTCAGGACGGCCGCAGCGCTACGGGGCGAGTACCGCCTGTCGCATCTCGAAACGCACCGTAGGCTGCGCGCCATCCTCACCGCAGAGCAGGTACGGCGCTATGACGAGCTGCGCGGCTACACCGGCGGCAAGGCGCCGGCCCACGGCAAGCGGCAGCATTAAGCGAGGCCGCCACGCTGACACTGCAGTCTTGCCGCGGGGCTAGCGGAGCGCTGCCTGCCGGGTGCGCCCTCGCGGCTTGGCGAACGTACGGGGCTTGGCCTACTTCCTGTGCTTGCCCCAGAGCTCATCCAGCCGCGCGTAGCGGCCACAGCCCGTGACGTAGAACTTGTAGCGCGTCGGATTCTTCTGGTAGTAATCCTGGTGGTAGTCTTCCGCCCGCCAGAAATCCCCCGCCTTCTCGATCGGCGTCACGATCGGCTGCTTGAAAGGTTTTTGCTTTTGCCACTTTTCCCGGGACGCCTCGGCGAGGCGTTTCTGCTCTTCATCGTGCCAGAAAATCGCTGGACGATACTGGGAGCCGACGTCGCAGAACTGGCGGTCGAGCACCGTGGGATCGTGGTTCAGCCAGAACTGATCGAGCAGGCGCTCGTAGCTCACCTTTTTCGGGTCGTAGACGACCTGCACGACCTCGGTATGACCGGTGCTCCCCGCGACCACCTCCTGGTAGGTGGGGTTCCTGCGAGTTCCGCCCATGTAGCCGGAGGTCGTCGAAACCACGCCGGGAACCTTGTCCATCGCCTCCTCCGTGCACCAGAAACAACCGGCCGCAAAGGTGGCCTTCGCCAGCTCTGGCGCAATGCCTTGGGCGAACGCAGGAGCCGCCGATGCTATCGACAGCGAGTAGACGATCAAAGCAAGCAATCGGACGGACATGGCTGGGACTCCTGTGGCTGTCATTGAGCAAGTATGAGATACGAAATGTCCAACCCCCTGGATGCATCCCCGCGCGCCGTTGGATCCGTTCACCTATGGACCCCGCGCCGGTCGGAAAGTCGTGGCGGCGGGACGATAAACAACCTGTTGGCCGCTTGACTCCGTACCGTGGTACGGAGTATAGACTGCGCATGTCATGTTAAACCCCTGGCTACACAAGCTGATACTAACAGTGGCGCTCGCCGTCATGCCGCTACAAGGCTTGGCGACGACGCTATCGGTGCTGCTATGCCACGGTGAAGCGCAAATGCACGCGGTTCACGAGCAAGGCAGCGACACCAGCGCCTCGGATCATGACCATCACGCCGGCAATCAGCAAGATGTTGAAGGCACGTCGGGCAACCCCGCCTACCATCCGTGCTGCCATTACACCGCCTCCGCACCAGCGACCATGACGCCGCAGGCCGTGTCGATTGATTTCCCGACCCAGGCGTATACGCCGGAACCGCTGCACGACCTGTTCGTCCCCGACCGCCCCCAGCGGCCACCTCTAGCCTGATCTCCGTCGCACGCGGTTGATCCGCGTTTGAGCGCACGCCTGTATTTCGCGTGCGCGCCCGCCGCATCGCGTTCGCGCGCCGCGGCCCCCTCAACGACGAGGACTGGCATGAAACCGACCATTGCATTCGCAGTACTCGCGGCGTTCGCGCCGCACGCCGCCGCCCAGCAGCAGGCAGCGAAACCACACCCCGCCGATCCGGCTGCGCCGGCCCCGGCGGTGAAATACGAGTCCGCCTTCACCGGCTACCGCGGCTTCCGAGAGGAACCGCTCGCGCCGTGGCGCGGCGTGAACGACGAGGTCGCCCGCGTCGGCGGGCATGTTGGCATCGTCGGTGGAGCCGGGCGAACTGGGCATGCTCCCGGCAGCGGAGCCACCAAGCCGGCAGCCTCGCCAACGCAATCTGCGCCCGGCTCCAATCCGAAACAGGACAAGAAGCCATGAAGCACGCCTGTCTGATCATTTCATCGCTGTTGCTGGCCGGCTGCGCGACTCTGTCGCCCGACGGAGGCTACGGTGCGGCGCAGTCCGCCGCCCGGGAACGCGGCATCACCCAGGAAACCCGCTGGATCCGCAGCGACAAGGATGCCGAGGAAGCGCGAGCGGCCGTGCGGAAACTGCTCGCCGCCCCGCTCTCCGCCGACGCCGCCGTTCAGATCGCGCTGCTCAACAACCGCGGCCTGCAGGCCACTTACGCCGACCTCGGCATCGCCGAAGCCGATGTGGTCCAGGCCGGCCGCCTGCGTAACCCCGGCTTCTCGTTCGGCCGCTTCACCCGCGCCGACGAAGTCGAGATCGAGCGCACCTTCCTCTTCGACCTGATGGGCCTCCTGACGATGCCCATCCGCACCGATCTCGAGAAACGCCGCTTCGCGCTGACGCAGGACCGCGTCGCCGCCGAGATCATGCAGGTGGCAACCGACACGCGGCGGGCCTGGGTCGGCGCCGTGAGCGCGCAGGAATCGGCGCGCTACATGGAACAGGTCCGGGACGCGGCGGAAGCCAGCGCGGAACTGGCGCGCCGCATGGCCGCCGTGGGCAACTTCAGCAAGCTCGACCAGGCGCGCGAGCAGGTGTTCTACGGCGAGGCGACAGCGCAGCTCGCCCGCGCGAAGCAGGCCGCGCTCGCCGAACGCGAGCGGCTGACCCGCCTGATGGGGCTGTGGGGCGAGGACATCCGCTTCACGCTGCCGGCGCGGCTGCCGGACCTGCCGAAGTCGGCGCGCGAGATCGCCGACCTGGAATCGCAGGCGCTGAAACAGCGCCTCGACGTGCGCGGCGCGATGCAGGAAGCGGAAAACGTCGCCGCCTCGCTCGGACTCACGAAGGCGACCGGCTTCGTGAGCGTGCTGGAAGTGGGCTACCAGCGCACCAGCGAGACCGGCCAGCCGCGCAAGTCCGGCTACGAGATCGAGCTGCGCCTGCCGCTGTTCGACTGGGGCGGCGCCCGCGTCGCGCGCGCCGAGCACACCTACATGCAGGCCGTAAACCGCGCCGCCGACATCGCCGTGCGCGCCCGCTCGGAAGTGCGCGAAGGCTACGCCGCCTACCGCACCGCGTTCGACCTCGCGCGCCACTACCGCGACGAGATCGTGCCGCTGAGAAAACGCATCTCGGAGGAAAACCTGCTGCGCTACAACGGCATGCTGATCAGCGTGTTCGAGCTGCTGGCGGACGCGCGCCAGCAGATCGCGGCGGTCAATACCTATCTCGACTCGCTGCGCGACTTCTGGCTGGCCGAAGCCGCGCTCCAGCTCGCGATGACAGGGAAATCCCCCGGAAGCATCACGCTCGGCGGCGGCATGCAAGCCCCGGTCGGCGGGAGCGCGGCTGAACATTGAACCCAGGAAATCAATCATGACTACCCGACGCAATTTCATACGCGCTGCCGGCGGAGCGCTGCTCGCGGCCGCCGCGGTCAGTAAAGTCGCGCAAGGCTCGGTGCCGGAAGCGCCGATGCAGGACAAGCCCGACACGCAGCCCCCGCTCACCCCCCCGAACGGCCGCC
>CAZOQY010000308.1:0-1937 GCA_964581835.1 uncultured Streptomycetaceae bacterium
GGACATCGCCGCGCCCGCGCCGATGACGAAGTGGTCGAGCACCTTCACGTCCACCAGCGACAGGGCCTGCTTCAGCGCCTGGGTCAGGGCCTCGTCCGAACGGCTCGGCTCGGCGATGCCCGAGGGATGGTTGTGGGCGAAGATCAGCGCGGCGGCGTTGTAATGCAGCGCCCGCTTCACCACTTCGCGCGGGTAGACGCTGGTCTGGGTAAGCGTCCCGCGGAACAACTCCTCCACCGCCAGCACGCGGTTCTGCGCATCGAGAAAGACGCCGACGAACACCTCGTGCGGCCGCTCCTGGAGTTTCAGGCGCAGGTAATCGCGGACCGCCTGGGGCGAAGAGAGCGCGGAGCCCCGCTCGAGCTTTTCGCGCAGCGCCCGCCGCGCCATCTCCAGCACCGCCTGCAATTGCGCGTACTTCGCCGTGCCGAGACCGGACACCCGGGTGAGCGCCCCGGCGTCCGCCGCGAACAGCGCCGAAAGCGAGCCGAAGCGGGTGAGTGCCTCGCGCGCCAGGTCCACCGCGCTTTTGCCCCGCACGCCGGTACGGAGAAAAATCGCCACCAGTTCCGCGTCGGACAACGCCTCGGCCCCCTTCGCGATCAGTTTCTCGCGCGGGCGGTCATCGAGCGGCCAGTCGGCGATGGTCATGGCTGCTTAACGCCGCCCGCCCGCTCGCCGTTTACCGGCTGGCGCGGCCTTCGCACCGCTGTTTGCTGACCGCCGACCGCTGGTTTACACTTCCGCCCTCACTGGAAGTTGAAGCGCTACATGGCTGAAAGTTCAAGAAAATCAGTCGTCCTGGGTGTCACCGGAGGCATCGCCGCTTACAAGGCGGCGCAGCTCACGCGCGACCTGCAGCGCCATGGCATCGACGTGCAGGTGGTCATGACCGAAGCGGCACGAGGCATGGTGACGCCGGCGACCTTCCAGGCGCTGTCGGGCAAGCCGGTCTACACCGACATGTGGGATGCCAGCATCCCCGACAACATGGCGCACATCGAGCTCTCGCGCGGCAAGGACGCGATCGTCATTGCCCCCGCCACGGCCGATTTCATCGCCAAGCTCGCCAACGGGCTCGCGGACGACCTGCTCTCGACGCTGTGCCTCGCGCGCGAATGCCCGCTGATCGTCGCCCCCGCCATGAACCGCCAGATGTGGCAGAACGCCGCCACGCGCCGCAACGTCGAGCGCCTGCAGCGCGACGGCGTGACGATACTGGGCCCCGACAGCGGCGACCAGGCGTGCGGCGAAACCGGCATGGGCCGAATGCTCGAAGCGCTCGATATCGCGCAGGCGGTCGCCGGCCTGGTCTCGCCAAAACTGCTCGCCGGCGCACGCGTGCTGATCACCGCCGGACCGACGTTCGAGCCGATCGACGCCGTGCGCGGCATTACCAACCGCAGCTCGGGCAAGATGGGCTACGCCATCGCCCGCGCGGCGCTCGACGCCGGCGCCAGGGTCACGCTGGTCTCGGGGCCGGTCAGCCTCGCCGCGCCGGCCGGCGCGGACGTAACACAGGTCACGACCGCGGCCGACATGTTCGAGGCCGTAAAACGCAACGTCGCGCGCGCCGATATCTACATCGGCGTCGCCGCCGTGGCCGACTACCGGGTGGACAAGCCGAGACGGCACAAGATCAAGAAGGCCGAAGAGAGCCAGCTCGCATTGAGGCTGGTGCCGAACCCGGACATCCTCGCCTGGGTCGCGGCGCGCCCCAACCCGCCGTTTTGCGTCGGCTTCGCCGCCGAAAGCCGCAACCTCGATTCCTATGCCGACGAGAAGCGGCGCCGCAAGAAAGTGCCGCTGATGGTCGCCAACCTGGCGCAGGACGCGATCGGTTCGGACGAAAACGAAGTCACCCTGCTCGACGACAAGGGCACGCACCGGCTGCCGCGCGCAACGAAGGAAGCGGTGGCGCGGCAACTGATCGCTCA
>CAZOQY010000308.1:2037-3829 GCA_964581835.1 uncultured Streptomycetaceae bacterium
GACGAGCGGCTGCGTGGCCAGTTGCCGGAGTACGCCACGCCGGGATCGGCGGGGCTCGACCTGCGTGCCTGCCTCGCCAGTCCCGTCACGCTCGCCCCCGGCCAGACCGAGCTCATCCCCTCGGGCATCGCCATACATCTCGCCGATCCGGGTCTCGCGGCGGTGGTACTGCCGCGCTCCGGGCTGGGACACAAGCACGGCATCGTGCTCGGGAACCTTGTCGGCCTGATCGACTCCGATTACCAGGGCCAGATCTTCGTTTCCACCTGGAACCGCGGCAACACGCCCTTCACCGTCAATCCGATGGAGCGACTCGCCCAGCTCGTGGTCGTGCCGGTGGTGCAGGTCGGCTTCAACGTGGTCGAGGAATTCGGCGCAAGCCGCCGTGGCGCCGGCGGATTCGGCAGCACCGGACGCTGAAGAGCGTGATTCGTGATTGGTGATTTGTGATTCGAAATTTGCTTGCGGCGGGGACCGCCGCCGCTTTTCGGCATTCGAGTCGAATCACGATTCACGATTCACGATTCACGACTTTTTCATAATGAGCACGCAACAATCCGGATGTCCATGGCGGCAGCAAAAACAACGGCATTAGTGCTTTTCGCGCACGGCGCCCGGGATCCCGAGTGGGCCGAGCCGTTTCGCGCGCTGCAGGCAAAAGTGTCGGCCAGGCGGCCCGACCTCACGGTCGCGCTGGCGTTTCTGGAGGCGATGACGCCGTCGCTCGCGGAGTGCGTCTCCCGCCTCGCCGCGGACGGTCACCGCCGCATCACCATCGCGCCCCTGTTCCTCGCCCAGGGCGGCCACCTGAAGCGGGATTTGCCACCCTTGCTGGCGGATTTGCAGGCACGGCATCCGGATTCGACGATCAACCTGCTACCGCCCATCGGCGAGGTTGCCGAGCTGCTGGATGCCATCGGCGGCTGGCTGGTGAAAAGCACGCCGCGATGAGGGCTTATCGAACCGCCAAGATTCTTTTTAATACCCCCTTGAGGGGTACGCCAAGAGAATCCGATACAGGAAAATCGAATCCAATGCCTGCCCGTATTATCCGCCTGTCATTGCTTCTCTCCGCGTCTCCGCGGGTCAATTGTCAATCTTGTTTCTCTTGGCGTCTTGGCGGTTCAATATGAATTTTCTTTCTTGGCGGCTCACCCTATCCGCGCTGGCTGCGGCGATGCTGACGCTGTCGGTTTCCGCCACGGCGTCCGCGCAGCAACTCCCCGAGGTCGCGCTCGCGATCAACGGTCACAAGCTGACCGCGGAAGTCGCCCATACCGATCCCGCGCGCATGCAGGGCCTGATGCATCGCCGCATCCTGCCGGAGAGTCGCGGCATGCTGTTCGTGTTTCCCGGCGTCGCCGTTCACGCCATGTGGATGATGAACACCCACATCCCGCTGTCGGTGGCGTTCATCGACGAGCGTGGCGTGATCATCAACATCGAGGACATGAAGCCGCACACCCAGGATACGCACGCCGCCGCGAAACCGGCGAAATACGCGCTGGAAATGAACCTGGGCTGGTTCGCCAGGCGCGCCATCAAGCCGGGCGCGAAGGTGGAAGGGATCGAGCAGGCGCCGGCTGCGAGGTAGGCCTGTCTTTCTCAAAAGAAAAACGCCCGGGACAACCCGGGCGTTTTTCTTAATGGAACGATGCTCGGCTGATCACAAGCCTGCGTTCTGCTGCGCGACCATGCAGAACAGCATCGGGATCGACAGCATGGTGTTGATGCGCGAGGTCATCCCCGCCAGCTTCGCGGCGGCGGCTTTCTCCTCGGGCGAGACCTGGAC
>CAZOQY010000309.1:0-3799 GCA_964581835.1 uncultured Streptomycetaceae bacterium
CGCTGCCGCCGGTGTTCCAGATCGACGACGACAACCTGTCGGAAATCGTGCGGCTCGAGCACCGCGTGCTCGACCTGCGCCGTCCGACCATGCAGAAGAACCTGCGGTTGCGCTACCGCACCGCGATGGCGGTGCGCCAGTTTCTCGACCGCCACGGCTTCATCGACATCGAAACGCCGATGCTGACCCGCTCGACGCCGGAAGGCGCGCGCGATTACCTGGTGCCCTCGCGCGTTCACTCGGGAGAGTTCTACGCGCTGCCGCAGTCGCCGCAGCTGTTCAAGCAGATGCTGATGGTGGCGGGCTACGACCGCTACTACCAGATCGTGAAGTGCTTCCGAGACGAGGACCTGCGCGCCGACCGTCAGCCCGAATTCACCCAGATCGATATCGAGACCTCGTTCCTCGATCAGGACGAGATCACGCGCATCATGGAGGAACTGGTGCACGAGGTCTTCAAGGAGGTCCTCGGCGTGTCGCTGCCGTCGCCGTTCCCGCGGCTGTCGTACGACGAGGTGATGCGCCGCTTCGGTTCCGACAAGCCCGATCTGCGCGTCACGCTCGAGCTGACCGAGATGACCGACGTGATGAAGGACGTCGCGTTCAAGGTGTTCTCCGGGCCGGCCAACACGCCGGGCGGCCGCGTCGCCGCGCTGCGCGTGCCGGGCGGGGCCGCGCTCTCCCGCGGCGAGATCGACGGCTATACCGAGTTCGTGAAGATCTACGGCGCGAAAGGGCTGGCGTACATCAAGGTCAACGACGCGACCCAGCTGAACGAAACCGGCCTGCAGTCGCCGATCGTCAAGAACCTCTCGGAGGCCGCGCTGAAGGCCGCGATCTCTCGCACCGGCGCGAAGAACGGCGATCTCATCTTCTTCGGCGCCGACAAGGCGAAGGTCGTGAACGAGGCGCTCGGCGCGCTGCGCGCGAAGGTCGGGCACGAGCGCGGTTTCGCGGGAGCCGGCTGGCGGCCGCTATGGGTGCTCGATTTTCCGATGTTCGAGCGGGACGAGGAGGAAAAGCGCTGGAACGCCATGCACCACCCGTTCACCGCGCCCGCCGACGGCCACGAGGATCTGCTCGCGTCCGACCCGGGTGCTGCGCGCGCCAAGGCGCACGACATGGTGCTGAACGGCTGGGAAATTGGTGGCGGCTCGGTGCGGATCCACCGCGCCGACGTCCAGCAGAAGGTTTTTCGCGCGCTCAACATCGGGGCGGAGGAAGCGCAGGCCAAGTTCGGCTTCCTGCTCGATGCGCTGCAGTACGGCGCGCCGCCCCACGGCGGCATCGCTTTCGGCCTCGACCGCATCGTGACGATGATGGCGGGGGCGGACTCGATCCGCGACGTGATCGCGTTTCCCAAGACGCAGCGCGCGCAGTGCCTGCTCACGAAGGCGCCGAGCCCGGTGGACGAGAAGCAGCTGCGCGAGCTGCACATCCGCCTGCGGCAGGAAGCCGCCAAGCCGTAATCGCCGGGCGCGCCTGGACAGGACCTCGCGTCGTGCCAATATTGCATCGTGGGGCGGCTTCCTGAAATGAGAGCAGAAGTTCGTCTTGTCATATTCCTGTGCGTTCTATTTTCCTTTTCCCCCGCATTTGCGGGGGAAAAGGAATGGAAGGCGCACATGAACGCCGGGCTCGACGCGGTGAAGTCCGGGGACCATCGCGGCGCGGCGATCCGCTTCGAGGCCGCGGTGCGCGAGGCCAACTCCACCTTCGGCGCCAACGACCCCCGCTATGCGGTGTCGCTCTATCGTCTTGCCGTGGCCTATCACCAGCAGCGCCGCTATGCGCAGGCCGAGTCGTACTACAGGCAGGCGGTCACTCTGACGACCAAGCTTCACGGCGAGCAGCATCCCTACCTCGCGATGCAACTGAACGATCTCGCCGCGCTCTACATGGAGCAGGGGCAGCACGCGTACGCCGAACCCGTGTTCAAGCGCCTGCTCGCAGTGCAGGAGAAGGCGCTGGGGCCGGAGCACATCGCGGTGGCGACGACGCTGAACAATCTGGGCGAGCTGTACCGCGAGCAGGGACGCTACAACCTCGCCGTTCCGCTCTACCAGCGCGCGCTCTCGATCACCGAGCTGCGGCTGGGCCCCGAACATTCCAGCGTCGCGACGCTGTTGAACAACCTGGGTCTGGCTTACGCCGGACAGGCCCGATATTTCGAGGCGGAGCCGCTCTACCTGCGCTCGGTCGCGATCCGCGAGCAGGCGTTCGGGCGCGATCACGCCCGCGTGGCGACGGTGCTGCACAACCTGGCGGACCTGTACCGGCTGCAGTCGCGTTACGCCGAGGCCGAGCCGGTCTACCTGCGCGCCATCGCGATCAACGAGAAGGCGCTGGGGTCGCGCAATCCCGACCTGGCGACGATGCTCGGCAACCTGGCCCGGCTCTACGCGTCGCAGAACCGCAACGCGGAGGCCGAGGCGGTGCAGGAGCGGATCAGGCGCAACGCGCAGCAGAAGCCGTGAGGCGTCGGGCGTGAGGCGTGAGGCGGTAAAAGTCGGGGCATGGCAATGTTTCGTGGCCGCGTTGCTGGCGCTCGTGCTGTCATGCGCGGCGTTCGGGCGCGGCGAGGTTCCGCCGGCGCCGCCGGCGACGGAGATTTCGGCGTCGCAGCTGCCGCGGGAGGCGCGCGAAACGATCGCGCTGATCCGCAAGGGCGGACCGTATCCTTACGAACGCGACGGGACCGTCTTCGGCAATTTCGAGAAAAGGCTGCCGGTCCAGGCGCGCGGTTATTACCGCGAGTACACGGTGAGGACGCCGGGCGCGAAGAACCGCGGCGCGCGGCGCATCGTGGCCGGCAAGGGCGGCGAGCTTTATTACACGGATGATCACTACGACAGCTTCAGGCGCATCAGGGAATAACCGTGAACAAGTGAACAGGTGAACGAGTGAACGGGGAAAGGCGCTTTTTCGTTGCAAGCAGGACGGACGGCGGGGGGTTACCCGTTCACCCGTTCACCCGTTCACTCGTTCGCGGAATCAGGCAATGACCCTCAACCGCTACGACAAGCTCATCCGTGCCGGCCGTGCCGGTGTCTATGCGGCGCCGCGGCTGCTGGGGCCGCTGCGCGCGGCGGCGAAGCGGTCGGGCGTTGCCTGGCTCGACTTCGATCTCGCCGGCGCGCGCGATCGCGAGGTTTTCCTGCGCCGATGCGCCGGGGTCTTCGGTTTTCCCGATTATTTCGGCCACAACTGGGACGCCCTGCACGAGTGCCTGCTGGATGCCGCCGCAGCCGGCACGCCGGGCGCCGTCGTCCACTGGCGCCGCGGCGCGGAACTGGCCCGGCGCTCGCCGGAGGCCGTCGGCACCGCCCTTGAAATCCTGGGGGAAGCGGCCATGTACTGGGGAAGGAGCGGGCGGGTGTTCCTCGTCGTCGTGGATCGCGACAGCGCGCGCGGCATCGGCCTGCCGCCCCTGCGATGACGGCGCCGCGCTACAAGATCCCGGTGTCGGTACTGGTGGTGGTGCACACGCCGGGGCTCGAGGTCCTGCTGCTCGAGCGCGCCGACCGGCCCGGTTTCTGGCAGTCGGTGACGGGCAGCGTGGATGCCGAAGGCGAGGCGCTTGCCGACACCGCCGCGCGCGAGTTGAGGGAAGAGACCGGGCTCGACGCGGCGCGCTTCGATCTCGTCGACTGGCGCAGGCAGAACCGCTACGAGATCTACCCGGGCTGGCGCGGCCGCTACGCGCCCGGCGTCACGCACAACACCGAGCACGTGTTCGGGCTGCGCGTGCCGCGTGCCGTCGACGTCACGCTGGCGCCGCGGGAGCACCTGCGCTACG
>CAZOQY010000310.1:0-3798 GCA_964581835.1 uncultured Streptomycetaceae bacterium
GCACGACCGCAAACGCGCCAGCCGCGCCGCCGCCTGAGGCAGCAAGGCGCGGCCGGCGACCGGCAGCTGGCAGGCATTCTCACGACCCAACGGCGCCATTCGGCGCCGTTTTGCTATAGTCTCCGACCACCATCCACCGTTCACCGCCCACGCCCTTAAAACCATGTTCGACATGTCCCTCGTCCAGCGCGGCGCCCGCCTGCGCCGCAGCCCTTTTTTCGAGGCCACGCAGCGCCACGGCGCGAAGGCCTACACCGTCTACAACCACATGCTGTTCCCGGTCTGCTTCGACGACCTGGAAGCGGAGTACCACCACCTGCTGGAGCACGTCACGCTGTGGGACGTATCGGTCGAGCGCCAGGTCGAGATCACCGGCCCCGATGCCTTCGCCTTCACCAACCTGCTGACGCCGCGCGACCTGTCGAAGTGCGCCGTCGGCCAGGGCAAGTACGTGGTGATCACCGCCGAGGACGGCGGCATCATCAACGACCCGGTGCTGCTGCGCCTCGCCGAAAACCACTTCTGGCTCGCGCTCGCCGACAGCGACGTGCTGCTGTGGGCGCGCGGCGTGGCGCTGAACGCCGGTCTCAACGTGAACATCACCGAGCCCGACGTCTCGCCCCTGCAGATCCAGGGGCCGAAGGCGAAGGACGTCGTGAAGACGCTGTTCGGCGACGCGGCGATGAACCTGCGCTACTACTGGTTCATGGAAACGAAGCTCGACGGCATCCCGGTCGTGGTGACGCGCACCGGCTGGACCGGCGAGGTCGGCTACGAGGTCTACCTGCGCGACGGCAGCCGCGGCGACGAGCTGTGGGAGCGCATCATGGACGCCGGCAAGCCGCACCGCATCCGCCCGACCGGCCCGTCGGACATCCGCCGCGTCGAGGCCGGCATCCTCAACTGGGGCGCCGACATGACGCTCGAGAACAACGTCTACGAAGTCGGGCTCGACCGGCTCGTCAATCCGGGCAAACAGGCGTCGTGGATCGGGCGCGACGCGCTCGAGCGCATCCGCAAGGAAGGCGTGCGCCGCAAGCTGGCCGGCATCGAGATCGCGGGCGCCCGGATCGAGTTCAACACCTCGAAATGGCCGGTATCGGCCGGCGGCAAGGTCGTCGGCCAGGCGACCTCGGCGATCTGGTCGCCGCGCCTGAAAAAGAACATCGGTTACGCGATGGTGCCGGTCGCGCAGGCGGCGCTGGGCACGAAACTCACCGTGCACGTGCCCGGCGCCGGCGAGCGCGCGGCCACCGTGGTGCCGATGCCGTTCATCGACCCGACCAAGGAAATACCGAAGAGTTGAACCCTCCCCCGCCCCGGAGAATATAATCTTCGGGCGCCCGCGTCAGACGGGCACCCACGCGCAAAGGGGGGAGTTCATGAGCAAGTCCCGGCAGGACCAGCCCGACGGCAATATCAACCGCCGCTCGTTCCTCAAAGGCACCGCCGCCGCCGCGGGCGCCGCCATCGCCGCAACCACGCAACTGGCGCAGGCCGCCGACGCCGTGGCCGAGAAGCCTGCGGCGGGCAAGCCCGCCGCGGAGAAGAAGCTCCCGAGCGAGACCTTCATCACCAATCCCGGGTCGGATTTCATGGCCGACGTGCTGCGCGCGGTGGGCCTGCAGTACCTGGCCATCAACGCGGCCTCGGGTTTCCGCAGCCTGCACGAGTCCATCATCAATCACCTCGGCAACAAGAACCCCGAGATCATCACCTGCATGCACGAGGAATCGGCCGCCGGCATCGCGCACGGCTACGCCAAGGCCGCGGGCAAGCCGATGGGCATCATGATGCACGGCACGGTCGGGCTGCAGCACGCCACCATGGGCATCTACAACGCGTGGTGCGACCGCGTGCCGATGATGATCTTCGCCAGCAACGGCATGCAGGCCGACAAGCGCCGCCCGGGCGTCGAGTGGACGCACAGCGTGCAGGACGCGGCGGGACTGGTGCGCGACTTCGTGAAATGGGACGACCAGCCGGCGTCGCTGCAGCACTTCGCCGAGTCCTGCGTGCGGGCCCACAAGTTCACCATGACCGCGCCGATGGAACCGGTAATGGTGATGTGCGACATCGAACTGCAGGAAGATCCGGTACACGGCAAGCCGCGCATGCCGAAGCTCACCCGCGCGGTGCAACCTCAGGGCGACACCGCCGCCCTGCGCGAGGCGGCGAAGCTGCTGGTGGCTGCGGAGAAGCCGCTGATCATCGCCGATCGCGCGTGCCGCTCGCAGGAAGGCGTCAGGCTCATGGTCGAGTTGGCCGAGGCGCTCGGCGCCGCCGTCGTGGACAACGGCTGGCGCACCAACTTCCCGAGCACGCACGATCTCGAGCTGTCCTTCATGCGGCAGAGCATGGTGCGCGACGCGGACGTCATCCTGCTGCTCGAAGTGCAGGACCCGTGGGGCAACCTCAATTCGTTCTCGGATCCGTACAAGACCTACCGCCCGATCCACAAGCCGGACGCGAAAATCATCACCCTCTCGATGCAGGACGTCTACCTCAAGTCCAATTACCAGGATATCCAGCGCTTCATGCCGGTAGATCTCGCGATCAGCGGAGACGTCCAGGCGACGCTGCCGTA
Source organism: uncultured Streptomycetaceae bacterium (assembly GCA_964581835.1). GTDB lineage: Bacteria > Pseudomonadota > Gammaproteobacteria > Burkholderiales > SG8-41 > SG8-41. The sequence goes on from CAZOQY010000310.1 coordinate 2,588, forward strand.
CCTGGTCGAGGCGGTGAAGCGGGTCATGACCGCCGAGCAGAAGGCGACGGCGGGCCAGCGCGCGGCCGCGTTCGCCAAACTGCACCGGCAGATGAAGAACCGCGACAAGGAAGCGTCGGCGAACGGCTGGGACGCGAGCCCGGTCTCGACCGCGCGCCTCTCCGCCGAGCTCTACAACGCCATCAAGGGCGAGAAGTGGGCGCTGGCGGTGAGCGACCGCACTTCGTGGCCGCGCCGCCTCTGGCCCGTCACCGAGCACCACCAGATGCTGGGCGGCACCGCCGGCGCCGGCGTGGGTGGCTCGCTGCCGATCGCGATGGGCGCGGCCCTCGCCAACAAGGACAAGGGCATCCTCACCTGCACCATCCAGCCCGACGGCGACCTCATGTACGCGCCGGGCGCGCTGTGGACGGCGGCGCACCACAAGATCCCGCTGCTCCTGGTGATGCACAACAACCGCTGCTACCACCAGGAGATCATGCACGTGCAGCGCATGGCCGGCATCCACCAGCGCCGGCAGGACACCTGCCACATCGGCAACGTCATCACGAATCCCGACATCGACTTCGCCAAGGTCGCGCAGGGCCTCGGCGTGTGGGCGGAGGGACCGATCACCGACCCGTCGAGGATCGGCCCGGCGCTGAAGCGCGCGCTCGCGGAAGTGAAGAACGGTCGCCCGGCGCTGGTCGATGTCGTCACGCAGGGGCGCTGAACCATGATGAAACCGATACTCGTCCTGGCGGGCCTGCTACTCGTGGCGGGAAGCGTTGCGGCGCAGACGGCGCAGGGCCTGGGCGCGCCGGCGGGCAGCGCCGAGCGCGGCAGGAAGGTCTACATGGAGCAGCTTTGCTACACCTGCCACGGCACCGTCGGCCAGGGCGGCGACCGCGGCTCGGGACCGAAAATCTACCCCAACCCGTTCCCGTACGCGGCGTTCGTCACCCAGGTGCGCAAGCCGCGGCAGACCATGCCGCCGTACAACGACAAGCACGTCAGCGACCAGGACCTCGCCGACATGTACCACTACCTGTTCTCGACCAGGCCCTCGCCGGCGGCGAAGGATATTCCGTTGCTGAAGGATTTTTGAAAGTCGGTACAAATAACCGCCATGCAAATTCAAAAAAACAAGAACAATTGAACCGCCAAGACGCCAAGAGAAACAAGACCAAAAACAATAATTGAACCGCAGAGGCGCAGAGAGAATCCAGACA
>CAZOQY010000311.1:0-3767 GCA_964581835.1 uncultured Streptomycetaceae bacterium
CCTGAGAGATTGCGTGCTTCTTTTGAATCGATCATGCCCGCAACATCAAAATCCTCGACGACTGCACCGGGCGGAATCGCCCTGCTCGTCACCGGTCTGCCCGCGGCAGGCAAGACCACCCTCGGCAAGGCGCTGGCCGAACATATCGAGAACAGCATCGGGCGGCGGGTCAGCCTGCTGGACGGCGACGAAGTGCGCAAGCTGCTCTCGAGCGAACTGGGGTTCTCCCGTGAGCACCGGCGGTTGAACGTTCTGCGCCAGGGCTTCCTGGCCGCGGAAATCTGCCGCCATGGCGGCATCGCGATCTGCACGCTCATCGCGCCCTACGAAGCCGACCGCGCCGAAATGCGTCAACTGGTGACGCGCTACGGCAGCTTCGTCGAGGTCTATCTCTCCACGCCCCTGTCGGAATGCGAGCGGCGCGATCCCAAGGGTCTCTACGCCCGCGCCCGCTCGGGCGACCTGCAGCACATGACCGGCATAGATGACCCGTACGAGCCTCCGAGCAAGCCGGAAGTCAAGCTCGACGCCTCGAAACTCGGCGTCGAGCAACTGGTGGAACAGATTATGGACTACCTCGACAAGCGCGGACTGGCGAACAAGTAAAAGAAAAGGCCGGGCTGAGAATTCAGCCCGGCCACCATTATTCATCCTTCACCGGCGAGTAATTTCCGCCGGCGTTACTTGCAGACCGGCAGTTCCTTTTTCTCCTTGCCGTCCGTGACAGGGCCGGTTTCCGAGTTATTGGTTTCCGGTTCCTTTTCCTGGTCGTTGGTCGAGGTAATGACCTGGTTCACGCCCTGCTGCACAGGCGGAGGCAGTTCGGACGTGCCGTAAGTTACGTTAAAGCCCGGGGTCGCGAGGCTCGTCACCTGGCCTGAAGGCAGGAAGAAGCCGGTGCCTGAGTCCGCCGGATCCACCACGCCCGCCACCGAGTTCACCAGGAAGCCGCCGCTGGAGAGCGTCGGGAACAGGATGTTGATGGTGAACGGCGAGCCAGCGCTCACCTGCCCGCCGCTCTGCAGGTTGACCAGCGTGTCGATGGTGAGATCCACATCCGTGCCCGCCACCAGGCCGCCGCTGGATACATTCAAGGTACCCGCGTTGATGGCCATCAGGTTGTACGCGCTCGCCGTCGATCCCGCCACGTTGACCGTGCTGCCCGCGATACCCATATCGGTGTATGAAGTCACGTAGGCCCCGCCCGCGAGGTTGACCGTGGTGCCGATCAGCACCACGCCGTTGCCGCTCACGTTCGCGCCGTTGATATCCAGGTTCGTCCCGGCCGCCAGGCCCACCCCGTTGCCGCCGGAGAGAGTCGCGTTCACCACGACGTCGCCCGGGGACTGCGCGATCAGGATGCCGCCCGCGTTGACGCTGTTCCCGACCACCACGCTGGTGTCGCCCAGCAACGAGAGGTTGCCCGACACCGACACCGGCCCGCCGACCGTCAGCGTCGCCGACGGTGCGCCGAACTGGGTTGACGCGTATATGCCCGACGTGCTGGACGGACCAGAGTTGCTGAGCGCGCTCAGGCTGAAGCTGCCGTGGTTGATGATGCCGACATCGCCGCCGTAGGCGTACAGGCCCAGGGTGCCGACCTGGGTTTCGAGCGGATCGGCCAGCGTGCCGATGTTCAGGCCGACCAGCGTCGCCGTGGGCGCAACGACGTTCAAGCCGACGTTGCCGTCCAGGATCGAGTTGCCGTTCGCGTTCACGAAAATCGAGCCGCCGGGCGCCTGCAGCAAGCCCAGGCTGTAGTCGGTACCGGTCTGCATCAGGGAAACGTTGCCGGCATTGGCCGTGGCATTGATCACGGCGTCGATGCTGCCGCCGATTTGCGAAACGTTGCCTGTCATCGCCGTGGCGTTGAAGATGCCACTGATGTAGCCGCCGCTGATCGTGACGTTCTGTCCGGTGGCGGTCGCGCTACCCCCGCCGGTAGTCACTATGCCGGATCCTGTTTGAAACAGCACATCGCCCGTGACCGCCTTAAAGACGACGTTTTGTCCACCGAGCAGCGGCAAACCATCTGGATAAAACGGGATGCCGAGCTCGATGTTGCCGGCTTCCGCCTGGATGAAGTACGTCCCGGCCGCGTTGTCGTTGCGCAAGCCATCCAGGTCGCCGACCATCTGGATCCCCCCCGCCACCGCGGACAGTGCGATATCGCCCGAGGTCGTGTTGATCGCGAAAATACTCGGGCCGGTCGCCTCCGTGGCGTTCTGCACCTTCACCGGGGCCGCTATCGTACCGATGCCGTTGGTCGCCTTCAGGGCGATAATCTGATCCACGTTAGTCGCGTTCAGGATGCCCACGCCGCCGATGATCTTGTTGCCGGCCAGAACCGCGACGCCGCTCGCGGTCGGATCCAGATCGATGATCTCCTGGGGGATGAAACTCGAGTAGTTCTGGAGCCAGGGATCCAAAGTAGTCTGGCCGCTGGAGGTAATATTGCCACCGAGCGTCACGTTGTTGCCGGCCATCAGTCCCACCATGGATGGGCCAATATCTGTGTCCGTTGCGCTGATCGTGCCGCCGGTCAGAGTGATATCGCCGCCCGCCCGCAGCCCGACGATGGCGCTGAAGGGGTTGCTGCTGGTGGCCTGGATGTTACTGCTGTTGGTGATGGAACCGCCGGCAATGAGGCCGATCGCCGCGGAGCCGCCATAAGCGGAATTGGCGGTCAGCGTGCTGGTATTGTCGATGTTGCCGCCCGGCGCCGTGAGCACCAGCGAAGCGCTCGTATTGGTCGCCTGGACGCCGATGGCCCCACTGTTGACGACGCCATTCGCGCCGAACAGGCTGAAATAGGCCCCTTCGCCACCATCAGGCGAATTGACCGAAATTGCGCCGGTGTTGGTCGCAGTGGTGGCGGCCCCGATTTCCACTTCTGCATAACCAAATACACTATTGTTGGTAGCAGTAATGTCCGCCGCATTGCTGATGCTTCCACTACCGGTGTACAGCCTGACGCTGGCCGAGTTGTAACTGCTTCCGGTGCCCGTTACATCCAGCGACCCGCCGTTGACGGCAATACTGCCGCCGTAGAACGAAACCTCGGCCTCATCATAAGCAGTCGCCGAAATACTGGCCGTGCTGGTAATGCTGCCCACAGCTTCTATTTCCACGCTCGCGTCATTCAACGTGGACGTTGCGGACAGCGTGCCCACGGTCAAATTGATGGCGCCGTCGCTATTCACGTAAATGCGCGCGTCGCCGCCGTAGGCAGTGGCGGACAGGCTCGAATTGCTGATGGCAACACCGGTCGTGCCATAGATATCGATCTTCGCATCGCTATCCGATTCGATACCGCCCGAACTCGCCGTAATCGTGCTGTCGGTAATGCTCACGCTGGCGCCCAGAATATTCACGACGGCGCCATCATTGTAGTAACTGCCGCCCTCGGCGCCGTCCGCTGAAATGGTGCTGCCCGTGATGGTGACGGGAGTGCCGGAGAAACCGGACTCGATTTTTACCTCGGCATAACCCTGGTAATTACCCGCCCCGCCCTGCGCCGCGATGGAGCCGCCAGTGATGCTCACGGGACCATTGCTGGAATAAAGCAGGACGTAGCCTTCGCCGCCATCACCCATGGAGCCGAAGCCGGAGCCGCCAGCGCCCCCTGTTGCCTGGATCGTGCCGCCGCTTACGGTAATGCCCCCGCTGCCACTTTCCATCGTTACTTTAGCGGCCCCGCCCCTACCGCCGGCACCGCTAGACTCGTACGAACCGGAACCAGCGCCGCCCGCACCGCCTGTGGCAGA
>CAZOQY010000312.1:0-3746 GCA_964581835.1 uncultured Streptomycetaceae bacterium
CATCCCGAGATGGATCAGCAGCGGCTCCATGATCTGGAAGCCGACGGTCAGCACCGGGTTCAGCGACGTCATCGGCTCCTGGAAGATCATCGCGATGTCGCGGCCGCGGATCTCGCGCATCTGGTCTTCCGCGAGATCGAGGAGGTTCCTGCCCTGGAACAGGATGCGTCCGCCGACGATGCGCCCGGCCGGCTTCGCCAGCAGGCGCATGATCGCGAGGGAAGAAACCGACTTGCCGCAACCCGACTCGCCGACCAGCGCGACGGTCTCGCCGGGCCGGACGCGGTAGGAGATGCCCTCGACCGCGCGCACCACGCCGCGCGTCGTCACGAAATGGACGTGCAGATCCTCGACTTCGAGCAGCCAGGGGCTTTGCGCGGGCGCGGCTGCGGCGCCGCCGCGCGGGGCAATCGCTTGATCCATCCTCCGGGGGCCGTGCTTGTTATAGTGGAAGTCAGGCTATGGGCCACGATATGGATTGTCAAGTACTCGCGACACCGGACACGAAGTGCCGGGTCGCGTCTGCGCGATCGAACGGGCGACGGCGCGCCGTTCATCGCGCAGCGGCGCAAGAACTCAATGGCGTGGAACCGGTCCAAACACGGTCCATCGCCGTTTAGTACAATACGGGCGCGTATTCGATTTTCCGTCATTCGTCCCCCGTCACTCACCACATTCCGAAGGAAGGCCATGAAACTCTATTACTCCCCCGGCGCCTGCTCCCTGGCGGTGCATATCGTGCTGCGCGAGCTGAAGTTCAAGTTCGACATCGACCGCGTCAACCTCGCCGAAAAGAAGACGGAAGCCGGCGGCGACTACCTCGCGGTGAATCCCAAGGGCTACGTGCCGGCGCTGCAGGCGGACGACGGCACGGTGCTGACCGAGGTCGGCGTCATTCTCCAGTATCTCGCCGACCAGAAACCGCGCCGCGGCCTCGTGCCCAAGCCGAAGACGCCGGAACGCTACAAGCTGATGGAGTGGCTCAACTTCATCTCGACGGAAATCCACAAGGGCATCAGCGATTTCTTCAACCCGGCGATGACGCCGGAATGGCGCCAGGCCAAGACCGACCGCCTCAACAAGCGCCTCGACCATCTCAACCGCGCGCTCGGCGGCAACGAGTACCTGATGGGCGAGTTCAGCATCGCCGACCCTTACCTGTTCACCGTGCTGAACTGGACGAAGCGCCACAACATCGACCTCGGCGCCTACCCGAACGTCCAGGCATTCATGCAGCGCATGGGCGAGCGCAACACGGTCAAGAAGGCGATGAAGGCCGAGGGGCTCACGAAGTAAGCCCCTCGGCCCAAGGTTCAAGATACAAGATACAAGGTAATTCTTGAATCTTGCTTCTTGAATCTTGTATCTGACCTGAAATGAAGATGTCCTCCCCCCTGCTCATCGCACTGGCGCTCGTCGCGGTCGCGCTACTGGTGGCGGCACGCGGCAACGCCACGGGATGGCAAACAGCGAGCCGCGAGCCGGTCGGCCTCGCGCCCGACCCGGCGCTGACGCCGGAGCCCGTGGTCCAGGTCTATGCCGCGCGCACCTGGGGCTGGCGCGGCTATTTCGGCGTGCACACCTGGGTCGCGGTGAAGCCCGCCGCCGCGCCGGCTTACACGGTCTACGAAGTGATCGGCTGGCGCCTGCGCAGTAGCGACTCCGCGGTGGTGGTGCGCAATCGCATCCCCGACGAGCGCTGGTTCGGCTCCGCGCCCGAGCTGCTCGCGGACCGGCGCGGGCCCGGCGTGGACGCGCTGATCGGGCGCATCGACCGCGCCGCGCGCGATTATCCCTACGCCGGGGAATACACCATGTGGCCGGGACCAAACTCCAATACGTTCGTCGCCTGGATTGCCCGCGCGGTGCCCGAGCTCGAAGTGGACCTGCCGCCGACCGCGATCGGCAAGGATTTCAACGGCGGCCGCTTGATCGGCCCGGCGCCGAGCGGCAGCGGCTTGCAACTCTCCTTCTTCGGCCTGCTGGGCCTCACCGCGAGCGGCGTCGAGGGTTTCGAGATCAACGTGCTGGGACTCACCTTCGGCGTGAATCCCTTCGATCCCGCGATCAAGCTGCCGCTGCTGGGGCGCATCGGCGCGGCGCGCTAGCCGGCGCGCTAACAACGGGCAGCGGTATTCCGGCGCCCTAGTCAGCGCGGATGCCGTGCTCCTTCACCACCTTCCCCCAGCGCGCGATTTCCGAGACGAGAAACTTCTGCTGCTCGGCGGGCGTGCTGACGACGAGGTCCATGCCGAGCGTCTCGGTCAACTGCTTGCGCACGTCGGGCAGATTGAAGACCTTCACGAGCTCGGCGTGGAACTTGTCGAGTACCGGCTTCGGCGTGCCGGCGGTGCCGAAGATCCCCCACCACGCCAGCGCCGAGAAATCGGGGAAGCCCTGTTCCGACAACGCCGGCACGTCCGGCATGGTGTGCGAGCGCTTGTTGCCGGTGACCGCAACGGCGCGCATCTTGCCGCCCCTCACGTGCGGCGAGAGCACCGCGACCGACGCGATGCCGGCCTCGACGTGGCCGGCCAGCACGTCCACGATCATCGGCCCGCCGCCCTTGTAGGGCACGTGCAGCGCCTTGAAGCCGCCGGCCTGCTCCAGCAGCGTCATGGTGAGATGGCCCAGGCTGCCGCTGCCGACCGAGCCGACGGTCAGCGTGGCGGGCTTCGCCTTCGCCGCCTTGATCACGTCGGCGAAACTCTTGTACGGCTTGCCGGGATTGGTGACCACCGCCATCGGCGCGGTGCCGACCAGCATCACCGGCGCGAGATCCTTCACGGTGTCGAACGGCAGCGTCAGCAGCGACGGGTTCACCGCGTGCGTGTCGAACACGAACAGGAAGGTGTAGCCGTCCGGCACCGCTTTCGCGGCGATGCCCGCGCCGATCGAGCCCGAGCCGCCGGAGCGGTTGTCGACGATGAACTGCTGGCCCAGCGCGGGCGTCAGCTTCGAGCCCACCAGCCGCGCCAGCGGGTCCACCGAGCCGCCCGGCGGGAACGGCACGATGAAACGCACCGGCTTCGTCGGCCAGTCCGTTTTCTGCGCGATGGCCGGCAACGCCGCGGCCGCGAGCAGCACGGCGAGCACGCCGCAATGCAACATCCTCGCAATCATGGGCCCTCCTCCCTTGATCCGTCCCGGATAGATTAGCACTGCCGCCCCGGCCCGAGGTAAAGTTGTCATGAATCGTTTCACGAACAACAAAGGGGAGGAATAACCATGTTCGCCCGCATTCCGCTCGCCATTACCTTCGCGATGGTGCTCGTCGCGCCGCAAGCCGCGCTGGCGCAAAAGTATCCCGTGAAGCCGGTGCGCCTGGTGCTGCCCTTCACCGCCGCCAGCGCGGTGGACGTGCTGGGACGGCTCTACGCCCAGCGGATGTCGGAGACCTGGGGCCAGCAGGTGCTGGTGGACAACCGCACCGGCGCCGCCGGCATCATCGGCATGGAGGCGATCGCGCGCGCGGCGCCCGACGGCTATACCCTCGGCATGGGCAACGCCGCGACGCTCGCGCTGAATCCGCACCTCTACCAGAAGCTGCCGTACGACGTGACGCGCGACTACGCGCCGATTCTGCAGGCGGCGGTCATCCGCAACGGCCTGGTGGTGCATCCCTCGCTTCCCGTGAAAACGGTGAAGGAACTGGTCGCGCTCGCCAAGGCGCGCCCCGGCCAGCTGAACTACGCCTCGGGCGGCGTCGGCAGCGCGCAGCACGTGCCGATGGAAATGCTGAAGTC
>CAZOQY010000313.1:0-3741 GCA_964581835.1 uncultured Streptomycetaceae bacterium
GTACACGTTGGGGTAACGCACCGGCGGCGCGGCGGAGGCGAAGAACACCTTGCGCGCGCCCGACTCGCGCGCCATCTGCACGATCTCGCTGCTGGTGTTGCCGCGCACGATGGAGTCATCCACCAGCAGCACGTTCTTGCCGCGGAACTCCATGGCGATCGAGTTCAGCTTCTGGCGCACCGACTTCCGGCGCATCCCCTGCCCCGGCATGATGAAGGTGCGTCCGATGTAGCGGTTCTTGATGAAGCCCTCGCGGTACGAGAGGTTCAGCTGTTTCGACAGTTCCATCGCGGCCGGCCGGCTCGAGTCCGGGATCGGGATCACCACGTCGATGTCGAGGTGGCGGTACTGGCGCTTGATCTTCTCGGCCAGGCTCTCGCCCATGCGCAACCGCGTCTCGTAAACCGAGATGCCGTCGATCACCGAGTCCGGCCGCGCCAGGTAGACGAATTCGAAGATGCAGGGATTGAGCGAAGCGGTCGGCGCGCACTGGCGGCTGTAGAAATTGCCGTCGGGGTCGATCAGGATCGCCTCGCCGGGGGCGACGTCGCGCACCACCTGGAAGCCGAGCGCGTCGAGCGCCACGGACTCCGAGGCGACCATGTACTCGTAGCCCTGCCCGGTCTCGGCGCGGCCGAATACCAGCGGCCGGATGCCGAAAGGGTCGCGGAAAGCGAGCAGCCCGTAGCCGGCGATCATCGCCACCACGGCGTAGGCGCCGCGGCAACGCCGGTAGACGCCGGAGACCGCCGCGAAGATGGTGGCCGGGTCGAGCTTGTAGTTGGTGGCGTTCTCCTGCAGCTCGTGCGCGAGCACGTTCAGCAGCACCTCGGAATCGGAATTGGTGTTGACGTGCCGCAGGTCCTGCTGGAACAGCTCGTTCTTCAGCTGTTCGGTATTGGTCAGGTTGCCGTTGTGGCCGAGCACGATGCCGAACGGGGAATTGACGTAGAACGGCTGCGATTCCGCGGCCGACCACGCCGAGCCCGCCGTGGGATAACGCGTATGCGCGATGCCGGAGAAGCCGGCCAGCGTGCGCATGTTACGCGTGCGGAAGACGTCCCGCACCATGCCCGGCCCCTTGTGCATGTGGAAAGTAGGGCCGTCGGCGGTGACGATGCCGGCCGCGTCCTGGCCGCGGTGCTGCAGCACCATCAGCCCGTCATAGAGCAGCTGGTTGACCGCGTTCCTGGCGACGACCCCGACTATCCCGCACATCGCGCGCCTTTCGCCTTAACAGGCTCTAGTCATACTTGATGCGTTGCGCCAGATCCGCCGGCAGCCAGGGCCTGACCTGGCCCGCCAGGCTCACCAGCGGATCGCTCAAAACCGCGTTGCGCCAGACCGCCTGCCGGGGCAGCGAAGTCAGCCCCGCCAGCAAGACGACGATCATCACCACCAGCACGCCCCGGGCAAGCCCGAACACGCCACCGAGCAGCCGGTCTTCCGGCCCGAGACCGGCGCTTTTTACCAGCTTCGAGACCAGGATGGCAAGCACGCTCATCGCAACCAGCACCACCACGAACACGCACACGAAACCGGCCAGCAGCCGCCACTCCTCGCCCGGCACCGCATCCGGCAGCCACGGGGCGACCTCGCCGGCCAGCAGGTTCGCGGCCAGGAACGCGACCACCCAGGCGGACAACGCGAGCACTTCCCGTACCAGCCCCCGGATCACGCTCAGCAATACCGACAGGCCGACGACCACCAGCACGACGATATCGAACAGGGTCATCTCGTCGTGACGTTGCCATTCATGCCCAGCGTTTTCAGCTGCTCGCGCGCCTTGTCGGCGGCCTCGCGCGAGGCGAACGGCCCCGCGCGCACCCGCGTCACGTCGCCTTTCGAGGTTTTCACCACCTCGGTATAGGACTTGATGCCGGCGGCGGCAATCTGGCCCTGCATCTGCTTCGCCTTCCCGGCATCGGCCAGCGCGATCACCTGGACCACGTACTGGCCGTCAGACTTGGAAGCCGGCTTGACTGGCGGCTTGGCTGCCTTGGCCGGTTTGGCGGTCTCGGCTTTCACCACCGGCTTGGGCGCCGCTTCCCTGGGAGCCTCCTGCGGCGTCTCCTTGGGTGCCGGCGGCGGTGGCGGCGCGGCCACGACCTTCTTCGGCTCCTCGGCAGCGGGCGGGACCGGGACCTGGGCTGGCGCCGGCTTGGACTCGGCCCTGGATTCCGGCGCAGGCGCGGATTTGGGAATGGCGGGAACGGGCTTGGTGGTCAGGGCGCCCGAATCGGGAGAGGGTATCTGCACCGACACGGTCTGGCCGGCCTGCTTCGGCTCGGAATCGAGCACCATGGGCAGGACCACCACGATAGCGGCCACCAGCACGATGGCGCCGATCAGGCGCCGCCGTGCGCGTCGTTTAAGCTGCTGCTCTTCGTCGCTGATCGTTCGCGCCATTTGCCGCCGTCAATCCCGTTGCTGGGAACAGAAACGGGCTTCGACTTACTTCGGGTCTACGCCGGGCTCCGCGCCGCTCTCTTCTGCATCACGGCGGCCACGGTGTAGAACGATCCGAACACCGCAATTCTATCATTTTCAGTCGCCATATCACAGGCTTGCGCATAGGCGGACGCGACGTCCGGGCACGGCGTGACCGTCTCGACGCCGGCCGCCACCAGCACCCCCGCCAATTCGGCGGAAGTGGCGCCGCGCGGCCCCTCCAGCCCGGCGACGAACCAGTGCGAGATGACGGGTTTCAGCGCGGCGGCCACGCCCGCCATGTCCTTGTCCTTCAACATCGCGAACACCGCGAAGGTGCGACCGGCTCCGCCCATGTTCTTCAGGCTCGCCGCCAGCGCGCGAGCCGCCTGGGGATTGTGGGCGACATCCAGTATGACCACCGGACGGCCCGGCAGAACCTGGAAGCGGCCGGGCAGGTCCGCCTGCAGCAGCCCGGCGCGCACGTCGTTCATGGTCACGGGCAGCCGCTCGCGCAGGCATTCGAGCACGGTGATCGCCGCCGCCGCGTTGCCGAGCTGGGAAGCCCCGCGCAGCGCCGGGTGCGGCAGCGCGCTGCGCTTGCCGCGCGGTCCCCAGTATTGCCACTGGCTGCCCTGCGGGGTTGCGCCGAAATCGACGCCGATGCGCAGCAACTGCGCTCCGGTTTCCGCCGCATGCCGGACCAGACTCGCGGGCGGCGCGGGGTCTCCGCACACCGCCGGCCGGCCGGCGCGGTAGATACCCGCCTTTTCGAACCCGATCGCCTCGCGGTCCGCACCCAGGAATTCCACGTGGTCGATATCCACGGCGGTCACCACCGCGCAATCCGCATCGAAGGCGTTGACCGCGTCGAGCCGCCCGCCCAGTCCCACTTCCAGAACCGCGACATCGATACGGCGCTCGGCGAACAGCCACATGGCGGCGAGCGTGCCCATCTCGAAATAAGTCAGGGAAACCTCTCCCCGCGCCGCCTCCACCGCGGCGAACGCGCGAACCAGGTCGGCATCGGACGCCTCGGCGCAACCGACGCGCACGCGCTCGTTGTAGCGCAGCAGGTGCGGAGACGTGTAGCAACCGACCCGGTAGCCGGCGAGGTGCAGGACCGCTTCCAGCATCGCGCACACCGAGCCCTTGCCGTTGGTGCCGCCGACGGTGATGACCGGGAAAGCCGGCTCGAGCCCGAGCGCCTGCTTCACTTTCCGCACGCGGTCGAGCCCAAGCGCGATGGTCCTGGGATGGAGCTGCTCGATGTAATCGAGCCACTGTGACAGCGTTTCGGGATTGTGGCTC
>CAZOQY010000314.1:0-3739 GCA_964581835.1 uncultured Streptomycetaceae bacterium
CCGTTTTTGAGACGTGGTACCGGAGACGCCTCACCTGAGACGCTGCACCTGAGACGTAGTACCTGAGACGCAGTATCTGCGACGCCCCTCCTGCAAAGCAGCGCCTTGCCCCTCCGCCGCTTCCCGGCTATTGTCCTGACTGAGCGCTGGCCCCCAAGTCGGGCCGCTCCGGACGCCGGTCACCACAACGAGGAGGGTTCATGAAAGCAGCAGGAAAACACGCGCGAGCAGTGTCACTGGCGGCCTGTGCCCTGCTACTGGGCCAGCCGCTCGTTGCCGGGGCCCAGCCCTACCCCAACAAGCCGGTGCGGGTCGTCGTCGCCTTCGCGGCGGGCGGCTTCGCCGACGGCACCACGCGCCAGATCACGCAGCGCATGAGTGAAAAGCTCGGCCAGCAATTCGTGGTGGACAACCGCGGCGGCGCCGGCGGCAACGTCGGCGCGAAGATCGTGGCCGAGGCCAATCCCGACGGCTACACGCTGCTCACGCACACCGCGGCGAGCGGCATCAACGTGACGCTCTACAAGAACGTCGGCTTCGACCTGCTGAAGGACCTGGCGCCGGTGGCGAACACGGTCTCGGTCGCGGGCCTGTTCACGGTGCTCGCCAACCACCCGGCGAAGGATCTGCGCGACCTCATCCAGAACTCCAAAGGCCGGCGCATCACCTACGCCACCGCCGGCGTCGGCACCTCCTCCCACATCGCCGCCGACTACCTGCTGCGCGTGCTGGCGAAGGTGGACGCGGTGCACGTGCCATTCAAGGGCGGCGGCCCGGCCGTGGTCGCGCTGCTCGGCAACCAGGTGGAGCTAATGAACACCTCGGCCGCCGCGGTACCGCACGTGCGCGCCGGCCGCATGAAAGCGCTGGCGGTGGCGAGCCTGACGCGCATCGAGAGCATGCCCAACGTGCCGACGGTGGTGGAAATGGGCTACCCCGGCTTCGAGGAACGCTCGTGGGTGGGCTTCTTCGTGCCGGCGAAAACACCCGCCGCCGTCATCAAGGTCCTCAACCAGGAAGTGAACAACGCCCTGAAGAATCCCGACGTCGCCGGCTACTTCAAGAAACTCGACATGGACATGCACCCCGGCACGCCCGAGGACTTCCGCCGCTACCTGAACAACGAAGTCGCGAAGTGGGCGAAGATGATCAACACCACCGGCGTCAAACTGGAGTAAGGAGGAAGGCCGCTGCGCGGGAAAAGCGTCGCAGATACAGTGTCTCAGGTAAGGCGTCCCAGTTGCTATACAGTGTCTCAAATAACGCGCTTTATCTGAGACGTCTTATCTGCGACGCTTCACCTGCGACGACTCATCTGCGACGCCTTCCCTGCAACTTGGTTACCGCGCCTTACCTGCGACGCCTTATCTGAGACGTCTCATCTGCGACGCCTCACCTGCGACGCTTTCCGTCAATCATCACTCATCACGCTTCATGGCAAAAATCGTCGGCGTCTTCCAGACCTCCCACTCCCCCTTCTGCTACCGCCGGCCGGAAGCGTGGAACGACGCGCGCAAGGGCCGCCCGATCCGTCCCGACGTGCCGATGGACGATCTCGAGACGAACCGCAGGAAGCACGCGCGCATCCAGGCGAGCTTCGCCACGCTGAAGCTCAAGGTGGCGGAAGCGCGCCCGGACGTCATCGTCATCTTCGGCGACGACCAGATGGAGTGCTTCGACTTCACCAACTTCCCGGTCTTCAATCTCTACGTCGGCGGCGAGTTCGAGGGCACCGTGGTGGACCTGGACGCGCCGATCGCGCAGGAGAAGCCGGTCAAGCCGCTCGCGCGGGCGCGGGTGAAGGGCCACCCGCCGCTCGCCACGGCGCTGCTCACGGGACTGATGAAGCACGGCTTCGACCCCGCTTTCTCCATGAGCATGCCCAAGCCGGACGAAGGCATCGGCCACGCCATCATGCGGCCGGTGCAGTCGCTGACCGACATGAAGACTCCGGTCGTGCCGTTCCTGATGAACTGCTACTACGCGCCGCAGCCGACGGCAGAGCGCTGCTACAGGCTCGGCAAGGCGGTGCGTGCGATCGTCGAGGACATGCCCGGCGATCTCCGCGTCGCGTTGATCGGCTCCGGCGGCCTGTGGCACACGCCGTCGCGGCCGGGCGCGTACCTCGACGAGAAATTCGACGAAACGATGCTCGGCCACATGAAGCGCGGCGACATCGGGGCGATGGCCGCCCACTTCGACAACTACAGAATCCCGGCGGACGACACCAGTCAGGACATCAGCACGCCCGGCCGCTTCATGACCGGCATGCCCGGCCTCTCCGGCCCGCAGGGCGGCGGCACGCGCGAGACCTGCAACTGGATCGCCGCCGCCGGCGCCGTCGAAGGCACTACCGCGACGGTGATCGACCGCGTGCCGATTTACGCGTCGCCGATTGATACCGCTTTCGCGTATTTCAATATCTGAAAGGCGTCGCAGGTGAGACGTCTCAGATGAGGCGTCTCAGATAAGGCGTCGCAGTTAAGGCGTGGTATTTGAGACGCAGTACCTGAGACGTGGTATCTGAGACGTAGTACCTGAGACGTTGTACCTGCGACGCCCCTCCCTCTTTCCTCCTTCCTCCTTCATAATGGCCCGCCATAAGGGAGGAGTACCCATGAAGAAAGCAGGTTTGTCGGGAATCGCATTGCTGTTGGTCGCAGCCGCGGCCGGCGCCCAGGCGCAGGCGCTCCGAAAGGACACCGGCGGGGAGTACCCCAGCCGGCCGATCCGGCTGCTGGTGCCGCAGGCGCCGGGCGGCAGCAACGACATCATGGCCCGCTACATCGGCGGGCAGCTCGCCCTGCGCACGGGCCAGCAGGTGGTCGTGGACAATCGCCCCGGCGCCGACGGCATGATCGCCACCGAGACCGTCGCGCGCTCGAATCCCGACGGCTACACCATGCTCATGACCTCGGCCGCGTTCACCATGAACCCGGCCGTGATCGCGAAGCTCCCCTACGATCCGGTGAAGGACTTCGACTGGGCGGCGCTGCTGGGACGCGCGCCGGTGATCATCATGTCGGGCCCGTCGCTGCCGGTGAACAGCCTCAAGGAGCTGATCGCGGTCGGCCGCGCCAAGCCCAACTACATCACCATCGCGCAGCCCGGCGGCTTCGGGCATTTCGTCGGCGCCATGTTCCGCGGCCATGCGAAGATCGACGCCACCATCGCGCTCTACAAGGGCGGCGCGCCGGCGCTGGTGGACGTCCTCGGCGGACACGCCCACATGGGCGTGGCGACCATCGTCACCGCGATGCCGGCGCTACGGGGCGGCAAGTTGAAAGCGCACGCCATCACCGGTGCGAAACGCTCGTCCTTGCTGCCGGAGGTGCCGACCACCACCGAAGCGGGACTGCCGAGCTACCAGCCCTCGATCTGGTGGGCGTGGGGCACGCCGGCGCGCGTGCCGGCCGCCGTGCTGAACAAGCTCAACAAGGAAGTCGGCGAGATCCTCGCCATGCCGGAAACCGCCAAGCGCTTTTCCAGCGAAGGCGCGGTGGTGGAGACCATGACTCCCGTCCAGTTGCGCCAGATGATCCGGGAAGACCTCCCACGCTGGGAACAGGTGGCGAAGGAAGCGGGGATGAAGAAGCAGTGACGCCGAAAGGCGTCGCAGGTGGGGCGTCGCAGATGAAACGTCTCAAATGATGCGTCGCAGATAAGGCGTGGTTTTGAGACGTATTACCTAAGACGCAACACCTGAGACGTTGTATCTGAGACGTATTACCTGAGACGC
>CAZOQY010000315.1:0-3723 GCA_964581835.1 uncultured Streptomycetaceae bacterium
CCCGCCTCGCTGCAAACCGCCGCGGCAGGAAGCCGGCTTAACAGGTTGTTGAAAACGCCCCCTGTGAAACATGAACTGCCAGGGATCGAATTTCTGCGCGGGGGCGTTTTTCAACAGCCTGTTAAGGCTCAAAGCACCAGCACCAGGCGCTCCAGCACGTACAGCGCCATGAACACCAGCAGGAACACGAAAGCAAACTGGAACACCCGCCAGGCGAAGGTGAGGTAGCGCCGGTTGCGGGTAAACAGGTACATCGCCAGGCAGCCGAAGAGGGTGATGAGGACCAGAATCCCGATCAGCCTGAGGACCACCATACAACAAGAGTTTATACAACGAGGGTTTCGTCGCGCGGCCGGGCGACGAAACCCTCACGCAGCCTGCGGCTGCCAGGTGAGGAAAGCGGGGGCGTCCTCGGGGCGCTCGAAGCTCACCAGTTCCCAGGAAGGCTTGTCCTCGACCAGCCGGCGCAGCAGCCGGTTGTTCAGCGCATGGCCCGTCTTGTGGGCGGTATAGGCGCCGATGAGGGGATGTCCGAGCAGGTAGAGGTCGCCGATCGCGTCGAGCACCTTGTGCTTCACGAACTCGTCCTCGTAGCGCAGGCCGTCGGTATTCAGCACGCGATACTCGTCCATGACGATCGCGTTGTCGAGGCTACCGCCCAGCGCCAGCCCCTGCGAGCGCATGGTCTCCACGTCCTGCATGAAACCGAACGTGCGCGCGCGGCTCACCTCCTTGATGTAGGAGGTGGTGGAAAAATCCACGGTGACCGACTGGCGCGATTTGTCGAACACCGGGTGGGCGAAATCGATGCTCATGGTGAGCTTGTAGCCGTTGTGCGGCTCGAAGCGAGCCCACTTGTCGCCGTCTTGAACGTCCACCGGCTTCAGGATGCGGATGAATTTCTTCGGCGCGCCCTGCTCCTCGACGCCCGCCGACTGCAGCAGGAACACGAACGGGCCGGCGCTGCCGTCCATGATCGGCACCTCGGGGGCGGTCAGGTCGACATAGGCGTTGTCGATGCCGAGTCCCGCCAGCGCCGACATCAGGTGTTCGACGGTCGAAACCTTGGCGCCGCCCTTCTCCAGGCACGAGGACAGCCGCGTGTCGCCGACCGCGTACGGCCCGCCCTTGATCTCGACGGGCGGCGTCAAGTCGGTGCGGCGGAACACGATGCCGGTATTGGCCGCAGCCGGGCGCAGGGTCATGTAGACCTTGGTGCCGGTGTGCAGGCCCACGCCCGTGGCGCGGATCATGTTCTTCAGCGTGCGCTGCTGGATCAAGCCGAATTCCTTGAACTATTCCCTGAAATATCAGGTTCTTAGTACGCGCATCTTAGCATGCGATTTTGTTGCTGTGCAATAAAAGTGTAACCGGCTGTTGCCGATAACGAACGGCCGGCGCACTGGGGGAGGCAGCCCCGCGCACCGGCCGGATCGCGCAGCGACCGGCTTGCTTGCGCCAGTCTAATCCGCCTGCTTGCGCAGGAACGCCGGGATGTCGAGCATCTCGACGCCCGACTGCCGCATCGCTTCGACCGTCGCGTCGCGGTTGCGCTTGGAGCGCATCACCGCCGGCATCTCGAGCGCGCCGTAATCCACTTCCATCGGCTGGTTGTCGGTCCCGGTCTTCTGGGCCACGACGGTCAGCGGCTTCTGCTGGCGCACCATCGGCCGGCCGAGCCCGGTCGCGATGATCGTCACGCGCAACTGGTCGCCGAGCGAGTCGTCGTAGACGGTGCCGATGATCGGGTGGGCGGAGTCGGCCGAGAACGCCTTGATCGTCCCCATCACGTCGTACATCTCCTGCAGCTGGAAAGAAGCCCGGCTCGCCGAAATGTTGACCAGCACGCCGCGCGCATCCGCGATGTTGACGTCCTCGAGCAACGGGCAGGCAACGGCCTGCTCCGCCGCGAGCCGGGCGCGGTCGGCGCCGGCGGCCTTGGCCGAGCCCATCATCGCCATGCCCATCTCGGCCATCACCGTGCGCACGTCGGCGAAATCGACGTTGATCATGCCCGGGCAACTGATGATCTCGGCGATGCCGGCGACCGCGCCGTGCAGCACGTCGTTGGCGGCCCGGAACGCCTCGTCCAGCGTTACCTGGTTGCCCAGCACTTCCATCAGCTTGTCGTTCGGCACCACGATCAGCGAGTCGACGTGCGGCGACAGCGCCTCGATGCCTTCCTGCGCGATGCGCTGGCGCTTGCCCTCGAACGCGAACGGCTTGGTGACCACCGCGACCGTGAGAATGCCGAGCTCCTTGGCAAGCTCCGCCACGACCGGCGCGGCGCCCGTGCCGGTGCCCCCGCCCATGCCCGCCGTGAGGAACAGCATATCGGCGCCGGCGATCGCCTCGGCCACGCGCTCGCGGTCCTCCAGCGCCGACTGGCGGCCGACCTCGGGGTTGGCGCCAGCGCCGAGCCCCTTGGTGATGCCGGTGCCGAGTTGCAGCTGGATTTTCGACTGGTTGCGCTTCAACGCCTGCGCGTCCGTGTTGGCGGTGATGAATTCCACCCCCTGCACGCCCTTCTCGATCATGTGGTCGACCGCGTTGCCGCCGCAGCCGCCCACGCCGATCACCTTGATGACGGCCTCCTGCGCTTGTGCGTCCACTATTTCAAACATGAAAGCCTCCTTTCAACGAATGCGATAAACAAAACTAGAAATTTCCCGTGAACCATGACTTCATCCGCTCCAGCGCGTGCTGGACCGGACTTACATTCATTCGCGCGAGCTCGCGCGTGCGGTGCTGCTGCAGGCCGGCCAGCAGCAGGCCGACGCCGGTCGAATAGCGCGGGTGGCGCACGGTCTCGGCCAGCGCGCCGTTGTAGGCGGGGTAACCCACCCGTACCGGCATGTGGAAGATTTCCTCGCCCAGCTCCACCATGCCCTGCATCACGCTCGATCCGCCGGTGATCACCACGCCCGAGGACAGCAGTTCCTCGTAGCCGCTCCGGCGCAATTCCGTCTGCACCAGCGAGTAGAGTTCCTCCACGCGCGGCTCGATCACCTCCGCGAGCGTCTTGCGCGACAACTGCCGCGGCTCGCGCTCGCCCAGTCCCGGCACTTCCACCATGTCCTGGGGGTCGGCGAGCTGCGACAGCGCGCAGCCGTAGCGTTCCTTGATTTCCTCGGCGTCCCGGGTCGGCGTGCGCAACGCCATGGCGATGTCGTTGGTGATCTGGTCGCCCGCGATCGGTATCACCGCGGTGTGACGGATCGCCCCGTGCGTGTAGACGACGAGATCGGTGGTGCCGCCGCCGATATCCATCAGCGCGACGCCGAGATCCTTCTCGTCCTCGGACACCACCGCCTGCGCCGACGCGAGCGGTTGCAGGACCAGGTCGCGCACCTCGAGGCCGCAGCGGCGCACGCACTTGATGATGTTCTGGGCGGCCGATACCGCCCCGGTGACGATGTGCACCTTGACCTCCAGTCGCACGCCGCTCATGCCCAGCGGCTCGCGCACGTCTTCCTGGCCGTCGATGATGAATTCCTGGTTGAGCACGTGCAGGATCTGCTGGTCGTTCGGGATCTGCACCGCACGCGCCGTGTCCACCACGCGCTCGATGTCGGGCTGCGCGACCTCCTTGTCCTTCACCGCGACCATGCCCTGCGAGTTGAAGCTGCGGATATGGCTGCCGGCGATGCCGGTGTAGACCTCGCGGATCTTGCAGTCGGCCATCAACTCCGCCTCCTCCAGCGCCCGCTGGATGGCACTGAC